>JAICGY010000175.1 GCA_025922915.1 Candidatus Methylomirabilota bacterium
GGCGAGGCGGTCGCCGACCTTCCCAGGCTTGAAGCCGAACTGGACGACGTGAATCGACGACTCGGCGCGCTCCATGTCCTCCAGGATCCGCGGATAGAAGTTGGCGCCCTCGACGACGAGGTCCACGCCGGCCGCCCAGCTCGGCGCGCAGATCACGACAAGCCAGACCCACGAGCCCCCAAGTATGAAATGGCCGGGGGGCTCGTGTCCGTGCTCGCTCCAGGTGTGGGCAGCATGCCGAAGAGTTGCGACGCTGTCCCACTCGGGGAGAGGTGCTCCGCACCGCCAATATCTCGAACCACACTAAGACTTTCTGAGGCGCGAGCCGTTCGCCGGGTTTGCTGCATGGTCGCGACGCCCTAAACGCGCGTTCCTTTCGCGCCCTGCACGTAGTGGGCTTGGCGCTTTCAACCCCGATGATTCACGGCGCTCAGCGGGGAGGCGCCTCGCTTCCCGGGAATCCCGACCGTCCGGCAGTCAGGGCATCTTCCGCACCGCGTCGATCCGGTCGGCGGTCCCGGGATGGGTTGCGAAGAATCCGCCGCTCTCCGATCCCGAGACCTGGAGGAGCCAGGTCAAGGTGTCGATCATCATCTCCTTCGGATAGCCGGCGCGGCGCAACAGCGCGACGCCGTGCGCATCGGCCGCGTACTCCTCGCTACGGCTGTACTGGCTGGTCACCAGCTGGCCCGCCAGTGGCGTGATCGCGCCGGTACCCGGGAAGATCTGGTCGAGGATGGCCGCGCCGATTCCGAGGCCCGCACCGAGGAGCTGGGCCTTCGCCACGTGGTTCAGGTCCTGGTGTGACAGCTCGTGTGCGAGGACCGCGCGCAGCCGGTCGTCGTTGGCCTTCTGCAAGAGCCCGGTTGTCACGAAGAACTGGTCCCCGCCGGCGTTGGCGGCGTTGATCTGCTGGTCGTCCATGATGCCGACCTTCACCTGATCGAGCTGCATTGGGTGGTCCATGACGCGGATGAGCGGCACCATGATCCGCTGCAGCCGCGCGGCCTGCGCGGGATCGACGCGGCTGGTGGTGGTCGAGGCGGTGCGGCCGGCGTCGCTGGATGGCGGCGTCGATTTCGGGGTCGTCGGGCCGGCGCAGGCCGTGCTGGCGGCGACGAGCGCCGCCAGCAGGACCAGCGACGCGCCGCGGGTCACTTCTTGAGGTCCTTGGCGGCGTCGTCGACGTTCTTGCCCGCCTTTTCGAGGGGGCCCTTGCCGATCACCTTGTCCTGATCGGTAGCGCGATCGATCCTCTCTCCCGCCTTTTGCAGGGGCCCCTTGTCCTCACACGCCACCGACGCGACCGCCACCACGAATCCAAGCGCGGTCACTGCCAGGATCTGTCTTGTCATCGTGCTGTCCTTTCGGGCGGTCGCGTTCAGCGATGATGCTCGGCCGCTTCGGCCGCCTCTGCCTCGCTCTTGGTCTTGTGCACCGTCCCATCGGGGTGGTTCGGAGGGGAATAGATCGTGTACAGCTTCAAGGGCGTCGTCTTCGAAGCATTGATGACGTTATGATGGGTGCCTGCGGGGACGACGACGGCGTCCGCATTGCGCACCAGATGTTCCTCAGTCTCGTTGAAGACGAACTTCGCCTCGCCCTGCTCGATGCGGAAAAATTGATCGACGTTCGGGTGCACCTCCTTGCCGATCTGTTCACCCGGCTGCAGGCACATGACCACGAGCTGGGCATGCTTGCCGGTAAACAAGACGCGCCGGAAGTAGGCGTTCTCGAGGGTCTCGCTCTCGATCGATCCAACCCAGCCTGTCATCGTTGACGCTCCTTCGCGAAGCTCCCCGAGCGGCGATCGGAGCAGGGGTCACGCTTCTTTCGCTGCTGGTGCCGGGCGAATCGATTCCTGCCCTGCCCGGAGGGCCCCGCTGACATGAGTCTTCGTGGCCTGCAAGAAGTCGTCAACCCGATGCAGGGCATCTCCGCCGCGGTCCAGCACCTGCTCAGCCTTCTCCTCTACCGCCCGAACACCCTCCGCTGCCTTCGTGCGCACCCCGCGCGTCCTCTCCGTCACGTATTCCTCCATCTGCCGTCCCCACAGCCACACGACGGTTGCTCCGATGATCGCGCTCAGGACAAAGATTTTGCTGGTTCGCATCGCAGTCCTCCTCACCTGAGCCGCATGTCGTTCTTGACGGACTTCACGCCGGCGACCCCGCGCGCGATCTGGACTGCCTTGTTGATGTCCGCCTGCGAGTTGACGAAGCCGCTCAACTGGACTACGCCCTTGAAGGTCTCGACGTTGATCTCGTTGACCTTCAGCGTGGAGTCGTTGAAGATCGCCGTTTTCACCTTCGCCGTGATCACGGAGTCATCGACGTACTCGCCGGTCCCCTCGGTCTTGGCCGTCGAACCGCACCCCCAGGCCGACACCAGAACGATGGTGAGGACAAGCATTCCGAACCCTCTCAGTGGTTTCATGGCCCGACTCCATTTCGAATGGCGATCGAGGGGAGCAGGCTCAGAGAGCCCAGCTCGGACTGCCCGGATCGCCGCATATGGACCGGCTCCATGTTTCGTCGGAGAGCGCGACCTCGTGGGGCGCCGGCATCAGCCCCACCGCGCACCTCATCGGCGGCCCTGTCAGATGGACCGGCGACCGCTGATGAACTGGAACACGATGACAACGATGGCGATGACCAGGAGTAGATGAATCACCCCGCCGGCCGTGTACGAAGTGACCAGGCCGAGCGCCCACAGCACCAGAAGAACCACCGCGATCGTCCAGAGCATGGCAACCCTTTCCCGAAGTCGCGTTTAATTCGTCGTGCTGATGTCGCTCACAGCAAGCGAGGCACCAAGCCGATTTGTCGAAAATTCACGATGTTGGCGGGCTGGCGAGTTCGCCTGAGTGGGACAGGATCGCCACTACTGCGGCAGGGGTGCCCCAGAAGGGTGGAGCGAGAAGGGCAGGAGACGCACAGGCCCAGCCGGATCCGGCGCGTCCGCTGGCCGCGGCGAGGAAGATGCCCGGCGCCGGCGCCAAGGCCGAGCGGCGTCGCGTGATGCTCGGCGAGGTGGTAGGCGGCGAAGCCGGCAGGGTCGTACCGCTCGAGCAGCCGCAGGCGGCTCTCGTAGTGCTCGTGGAGCGGGACGGGGCGCCCGTCGGCCCTCCCGCGGGCGAGGCACGGCACGACCCGCCCCAGGGTTATACTCCGGACCGCGGGAGCGAAGCGCCCACTTCCTGGACTCGCGGCCGGACACCGTCTGGCTGGCGGAGTGATCGGAGACGGCATGGAGACGCGCTACAGCCTCGAGCAGTTCCTCGCCGACACGCGGGCCACGATCCGGGCGAAGGGCGTGCCCTCCGGGCTGGCCGAGATCCGCGCCCACCTCGAGCGCCTGCTGCACAACCCGGAGCTGCTCACCAAGCATCTGGGCGACCCCGTCCCGTACGTCGAGCGCGCCACGATCGGGCACGATCCCGAGAGCGACGTCCACGTGCTCGTGCACGGGCGCGCCAGGGCGGGCAAGTCCTCGGTGCACGACCACGGGCCGTGCTGGGTGATCTACGGCAACTACCGCAACCCCACGCGGATGCGCCGGTGGCGACGCGTGGACGACGGCGGGACGCCGGCGCATGCCGAGCTCGAGCTCCAGAAGGAGTTCCTGAACGAGCCGGGGCAGGCGGCGGTCTTCGCCGTCGGCGACATCCACTCCATCGAGTTCGGCGACGACACGTTCTTCATCCGGGTGACGGGCGGGGACGTCGAGACCAAGGAGACGCTGCGCTTCGACGTCGCCCGGCAGACGGTGGAGATCGCCAACCGGGCGCGGGGCGAGCGGTGACCGCCCGGGCGGCGCCGGCCCGGGGCCCGCCCCGCCCGGCGCGCTTCAGTCGACCATCGAGAGGGCCGCCCGCGAGATGCGGAGGCCGGCGCCGCCCCGCTGCAGCCAGTCGGCCTGCTGGAACGCCTGCGACACGTGCGCGAGCGGGAAGACGTGCGACACGAGGCGGTCGAACGGGAGCGTGCCGACCGTCCGCCGCAGGAACTTGAGCGCCTCGTCCAGCGCCCACGGCGAGTAGTTGGAGGCGCCCACGAGCCGGGTGTTGCCCCGGACCAGCGCCGTCGCGTCGTAGGAGAAGACGTTGCCGGGCGCGATGGACCCGATCTCGACGTAGCAGCCCCCGCTCCGCAGCATCTTGAGGCCCTCGGGCACCACCTCCGGATAGCCGACGAAGTCGGCCACGACGTCCGCCCCGAAGCCACCCGTCAGGTCCATGACCGCCGCGATCCGTTGCTCCGGCGTCGGCAGGTCGGCCAGGCCGAGCGCGTGGTCGGCGCCGAAGGCGCGGGCCAGCTCCAGGCGAGCGGCGAGCCGGTCGAGCACGATCACGCGGTCGGCCCCCATGTCGCGCGCGACGGCGACGGCGTTGAGCCCGAGGCCCCCCGCCCCCTGCACCACCACCGTGTCGCCCTGGCGCACCCCGGCCCGCGTCAAGCCGTAGATGACCTGGGCGAGCGCGCAGTTCGCGGGGGTGGCGACGTCGTCGGACACCTCGTCGGGGATCCGGAACAGGAAGCCGCCCGGCCGCAGGTAGTAGTAGTCGCCGTAGGCGTTGTTGAAGTAAGGGGGCGTGCCGGCGACGCGGTTCGCCCGGCCCTTGCGCGGGCAGGAGCCCATCTCGTCGCGCAGGCACACGCGGCAGCGGCCGCAGGGAAAGAAGTAGAGGAAGGCCACCCGGTCACCCTCCTGCAGCGGCTGGCCGGCCGAGTCGACCGTCACGCCCGCGCCGAGCCGCGCCACCCGCCCGCACATCTCGTGGCCGAAGGTCAGGTCCCGGGGCAGCGCGCCGTAGACCTCCTTCATCTCGCCCCGCCAGATGTGCAGGTCCGAGCCGCACACGCCCGCGCGCGACAGCCGCACGAGCACGGCGCCGGGCTCCGGGTCCGGCACCGGATACTCGCGCAGCTCGAAGTCCCCGCCGTACGCCTTGAGCACCGCCACCCGTCCCGTCATCGCTCACTCTCCCTCGGTGTGAATCGCCCCCAGGTGCTCCAGCTGCCGCGACGCCTGCGGCGTGAACCGGAGCAGGCAGCGCAGCGCCGCCCGGTGGGCCGCCGGATCCGGCCCCGCGCCGGCGTAGAGCGCCGCCGCGAGATCGCGCCAGCGCAGCAGCTCCCGCCGCAGCGGGCGCCGGCGCTGCACCTCGATCGTGAGGTCCACGAGCCGGAGGACGCGCTCGTACCCGTTCCGGCGGCGCTCGTGCTCGCCCGGGGACATCAGCTTCGCCGCCCGGTTCATCTCGTTGGCGATCATGAGGATCTGCGCGTCGAGCGAGAAGCCGCCCCACCGCTCCGCCGACAGCGCCGCGTGCTGGCGCGTCACAGCGGCTCCCCCTCGCCGATCAGCGCGTACGTGAGCGCCCGCATGCCGTCCCGCACCGCCGCGTCCTGGACTTCCATCCCCGCGTTCCCCTGCGACGGCCGGATGTTGATGAGCGCGGTGAACTCGATGCAGTCCTCGCGCCCTCGGCCGGGATAGTAGTTCGCACCCCACAGATCTTGCTGGCGGCTGCCCTCGTCCAGCAGCACCTGCTCGGCATCCGCGTGGAGCTCCCCGCCGATGGCGATCGTCGCGCGCTCGACGTCGACGACGTACTTCACCATGTCCCCGAAGAAGGCGCCCACGAGCCTCGCCAGCTCGTGTCGCTCGATGCGGCGCTCGAGCACCACGATGCCGGGGGCATCCTGCGCGGCCGTCATCCGCACCACCAGCACCGGCCCCCGGTCACGCCAGCACGGCCGTCTTCTTCCGCTCGATCAGGGCGAAGTCGATCGCGGCGCCGAGGCCCGGGCCGTCGAAGGCATGAACGAGCCCCTGGCGGTCCACCTCGATGTCCTGGGCGAGCCCGTACTTCTGGGCACCGGCGGGCAGGAGCACCTCGAAGAACTCGCAGTTCCTGATCGCCATGGTGACGTGGAGGTTGGCGACGTTGTTGAGCGAATTGCCGCCGTGGTGGATCTCGAAGTTCATGTGGAACGCCTCGGCCAGGTGCGCAGCCTTCACGAGCGCGGTGATCCCGCCCTTCACCGCCACGTCGCCCCGCAGGAAGTCGGTCGCCTGGTGGACGAGCCAGGGGGCGAACGCGGTCAGGCCGCCCGGCGTGTACTCGGTGGCGAGGATGGGAATGCGCAGCTGCTGCTTGAGCTTCACGTAGCTCAGCAGATCGTCGTCGGCCAGCGGGTCCTCGTACCAGTGGAAGCCCAGCTCCTCGATCGCCTTCCCGACCCGCAGCGCCTCCGGGTACTGGTAGGCCCACGTGGAGTCGAGCATGACGGTGAACCCGTCGCCGACGGCGCTCCGCACCGCCCGGCAGACCTCGATGTCGACGGCCGGCTCGGTGGGCGGATGGATCTTGTACGCGGTCCACCCCTCGCTCTTGAAGCGGGCCGCCTCCTCGGCGTAGGCGTCCCGCGACGGCAGCACGGCCGAGCTCGCGTAGGCCGGCAGCCGGTCGCGGTAGGAGCCGAGCAGCCGGTGGACGGGGAGTCCGGCCACCTTGCCCGCGATGTCCCACAGCGCGACGTCGACGGCTCCGATCGCCCGGTAGGTCGTGTTGCGGATGCGCTGGGACAGCGCCTGGTAGAGCCGCTCGCGCTGGAGCGGGTCCTGCCCCATGACGATCGGCTTGAGGTACTGGATGAGCGAGGGGGCGTCGTGGTGCGCGCTCCGCATGGCGGAGCCGAGGAAGGCGTGGCCCTGGACGCCCTGGTCGGTGGTGACGGTGAGGAGCCCGAGCTGGCTCGTGCCGCCGAACTTGCCCGTGTGCCGGCCGTACTGCGTGGCCGGGATGTCGTCCCACGCGAACAGAGTCAGCTGCACGTCGGTGATCTTCACGGCGCAACTCCTTGCGGCGGTGCCGGAGGTCGCTCAGGACATGACGAGCGCGAACGAGACGACCAGGTCGGGGAACGGCGGCAGGGCGCCGGCCTCGGCCCCGACCAGCCGGCCGGCCGGCTGCATGGTCTCGCCGCCCAGGATCCAGGCCTCGAGGCTGCGATCGGCCGGGTCCACGATCCAGTAGAACGGCACGCCGTGCCGGGCGAAGAGCTGGCGCTTCGTCGTCCGGTCGGTCCGGGCCGTGGACGGCGTGACGACCTCGACGGCCAGCGTGGGTGGCCCCTCGATCCCTCGCTCGGTGATCCGGGCCGTGTCGGCGGCGGCGACGAACACCAGGTCGGGCTGGACGATCGTCGTGTCGGCGAGGATGCAGTCCACCGGGGAGACGAAGATGCGGCCGAGACCGCGCGCCAGGACATGCGCGCGGAGAAGCACGAAGAGCTCGCCCACGATCGCCTGGTGGCGCGGGCCGGGCGCGGGCGTCACCGACAGCTCGCCGTCGTGCAGCTCGTAGCGGCGCCCGTCGTCCGGCAGCGCGGCGTAGTCCTCGTAGGTGAGCACGGCGCGTCCCATGTGAGCCGACCTCGCGAGGAGTCTACCACCCCTCCGTCGTACGCCACCCGGCGGTCGGCGGGAAATGCCTGCAGATGGATACATCGCGACCCGTGCGATCAGCCCAGCCCCTCGGCGATGCGCACGAGCTCCTCGTACTCCTGCAGCCAGTAGTTGGGCTGGCGGAAGGACGGGAAGGCGGGCGGGAACGAGGGGTCCTCCCAGCGCCGCGCGATCCAGCCCGACATGTAGACGATGCGGAGCGCGCGCAGCGGCTCCCAGAGCGCCAGCGTCGAGCGGTCGAACTCGCGGAAGAGCTCGTAGCCCTCCAGCAGGTCGCCGCGCGCGGCGCGCGCGTCCTCGGAGTCGCCGCGGGCCAGGAGCCAAAGGTCCTGCACGGGCGGGCCCACCAGGCAGTCGTCGAAGTCGACGAGGACGGGGCCGTCGGTGGCCCAGAGGATGTTGCCCCAGTGCAGGTCGCCGTGGATGCGCTGGGTCCGCGCGGCGGCCAGCGGCGTGGCGACGGCGTCCGCGATCCGCAGGGCGACGTCGCGGTACCGCGAGGCGATCCCGTCGAACACGAAGCCGCCCCCGATCAGCACCTCCAGCGGCTCGCGGATGTAGCGCTCCACCGTCAGCCGCGGCCGGTGCGGGGATTCGCACCCCGCGCCGACGGCGTGCATCCGGCCGATCGTGCGGCCGATGCGTCGCCGGTTCTCCGCATCTAGCTCGTCGAGCGTCCGCCCTCGCACCTTCGGGAACCCCGCGTAGAGGATGCCCTCGATCTCGTTGAGGGTGGCGCCGGTGCCGAGATCGAGCGGCGCCACCGCCGGGACCTCGGCCGCCACGAGGTCGAGCAGGAACGCGTGCTCGTCGAGGATGGTCTCGCGCGACCACCGTCCCGGCCGGTAGAACTTGACGACGATGCGCCGCTGGTCCTCGAGCTCCACCTCGTAGACGCGGTTCTCGAAGGCGCGCAGCGGGAGGCAGCGGCCCGTGGACCGCAGGCCGCCCACCTCGACGGCGTCGAGGACGCGGTCGGGAGTGAGCGAGAAGAACGACGCGCCGGGCTCGGTGGTCACGACGGCGGATTCTGCCCGAC
>JAICGY010000176.1 GCA_025922915.1 Candidatus Methylomirabilota bacterium
CCATCGGGTCGTGCACTTGGCTGAACGGCTGGAAGAGGCGGGCCATCTGCTCGTCGCTGAGCCCCAGGCCGGTGTCGCGCACCTGGACCTCGACGTGGCCGTTGGTGCGGCGGGCGTCGACCGTCACGGAGCCGCCGGCCGGCGTGAACTTCAGGGCGTTGGAGAGGAGGTTCGAGATCACCTGGTGGATCCGGGCCGCGTCGGCGAGGACCGGGACGTCGGCCTCGATGCGGCTCTCCAGGGTGACGCCCCGCTCGTCGGCCGTGCGCTGCGCGCCCTGCACCGGTATCGACACCAGCGAGCCCACCTGGACGGGCTCGACGTCCAGGCGCAGCTTGCCGGTGATGATCCGGGACACGTCGAGAAGGTCCTCGATCAGCGCCATCTGGACTCGCGTGTTGCGCTCGATGGCCTCGAGCGCGTGCGGGACCTCGGCCGCGGGCAGCCGCCCCGACAGGAGGATGCGCGACCAGCCGAGCATGGTCGTGAGCGGCGTCCGCAGCTCGTGGGAGAGGACGGCGAGGAACTCGTCCTTCGCCTGGTTCGAGGCCTCGGCGGCGGCCCGGGCCCGCTGCTCCATCACCAGCAGCTCGCCGCGCGCCTGCTCGAACCGCTTGCGCTCGGACACGTCGGTCAGGATGCAGACGGCACCCTCCACGCGGCCGCTGTCGTCCAGCATGGGATCGACGGTCAGCTGCAGCCAGAGCCCGCCGGCCTGGCCCTCGGCCTGGGTCCGGCGGACCGTCTCCAGGGCGCCGGCCAGCGTCAGCCCGATCTCGCGCCCCAGGAGCGGGACGAGCACGTCGGCGAGCGGGCGGCCGACGAGGTCGTCCGGGACGCCGATCAGCCGCCGGAACACCGAGTTGTGCCGCAGGATGCGCCCCCGGCCGTCGACGAGACACACGCCGTCCCGGATGGCGTCGAAGGTCGCCTGCCACTGGCGCGCCACCGCGTCCGCGGCGAGCTCGGCGGATCGCGTCCGGGCCAGCGCGCGCACGGTGGCGACCAGCACCTGGGGCTCGATGGGCTCGACGAGATAAGCGTCGGCCCCGATCTCCAGCCCGCGCACGCGGTCGTCGGCCCCCTCGAACGACGCGGTGGTGTAGACGATCTGCACGGCCGCCGTCACCGGGTCGCTCTTGACGCGCCGGCCGATGTCGAAGCCGTCGATGTCGGGCAGGTTCACGTCGAGGACCAGCACGTCGGGAGGGGTCGCGGCGACGCACGCCAGGGCTTCCTTCCCCGTCGCCGCCTCCTGCACGTCCCAGCCCGCCTGGCGCAGCGTCTTCGCCCGCGCGTAGCGCGCCGCCGGATAGTCGTCGACGAGGAGGATCTTCAGGGGTGCGGTGCCGGTCACACGGCCACTCCGGCCCGCGTCAGGACGCGCCGGATCTCCACGGCGGCGGTCCCCGTCGCGAAGACCTCCTTGGAGATCACCGCCGCGCCCGCGCGCTCGAGCTCCGCGCGCTCGCCGGGCGTGAGCTGCCGGACGGTGTTGACGACCACAGGGATGTCGCGGGTCGCCGGGTCCTCGCGCAGCATCCTCAGCACCTCGGCCCCGTCCACCCCGGGCATGCGCAAGTCGCAGAAGATCAAGTCCGGATGCTCGGTCCGGGCCCGCTCGAGCCCGTGCAGGCCGCTCGACGCCTCCGACACCACGTAGGGCATCTCGCGCAGCGCGCTCCGGAGCAGGTACCGGGCGACGTCGTCGTCGTCGATGATGAGGATGCGCTTGCCGGCCTGGGGCCCGACCAGCGCGCGCAGTCCGTCGAGGAACGCCGCGCTGTCGACCGGCTTGCGCGCGTAGGCGGCGGCGCCGAGCGCCCGCGCCTTCGGCTCGTCGTTCACCTCGGTCACGACCATCACCGGGATGTCTCGCCGGTCGTCGTCGGACTTCAGCTCCGCCAGGAAGGCCCAGCCGTCCTCGCCGGTCGGCGGGATGTCGAGCACGATGGCGGCGGGCCGGACCGTCTTCAGCAGCTGACGGGCCTCCGGCACCGTCCGCGCCGGCACCAGCTCGAACCCGGTGCCGCGGACGAAGCCCTGGTAGAGCAGGAGCGTCTCCGCGGCGTCGTCGACTACGAGGATCGGGATCCGGCCGGGGTCGGTCCGCCACTCCACGTACGGGTCGCGGGTCGCCACGTCGGCCGCCGCGCCCGGCGCGGCCGGCACGTAGACGAGCGGCAGGGTGAGCGAGAACGTCGATCCGACCCCGACGGTGCTCTCCACGCCGACGTGCCCGCCGAGCAGCTCGGCGAGCCGCCGGGAGAGCGGCAGCCCGAGGCCGGTGCCGCGGACTCGCCGCTGCAGCGGGTGATCGAGCTGGTTGAACTCCTTGAAGATCGTTTCCTGGTCCTCGGGGGCGATCCCGATGCCCGTGTCGCGGACGGTGAAGGTGATCCGGGGTCCCTCGACGCGCGCCCCGACGCGGATCTCGCCGCGCTCGGTGAACTTCAGGGCGTTCGAGAGGAAGTTCCGGAGGATCTGCGACACCTTGCTCTCGTCGCTCACCACGGGGGGAAGGTCGCCGGCATCGTCGAAGACGAGATCGAGAGCGGGGTTGAGGAGCAGCGGGCGAAGCATGCCGCGCAGGGCGCCGAAGAGCCGGTCGACCGTGAACTCCCCCGGGCGCACGACGATCTTGCCCGCCTCCACCTTGGCGAGGTCCAGCAGGTCGTTGACGAGCTCGAGGAGCTCGTCGGCCGCCTTGCGGACGAACTGCACCTGCCGGGCCTGCTCGACCGTCAGCGGGCCGTCGCTCCCGGCGAGGAGGATCCGGGACAGGGCCAGGATGGAGTTGAGGGGCGTGCGGAACTCGTGGCTCATGTTCGAGAGAAAGCGCGACTTGAGCTCGTCGGCGCGCCGGAGATGATCGGCCTTCTCGTCGAGCTCCGCGTAGAGCGCGACCACCCCGCGGTTGGTGTCCTCCAGCTCCCCGTTCAGGCGGGCCAGCTCGAGCTGCCGCCGGCGCAGCTCGTCGAGGGTGCGGAGGAGCTCCTGGTTCTGGCTGCGCACCTCGGTGAGCGGGTCGTCGGACCGCGTCGCGGCCAGGGCGTCGAGCAGCGACGGGAGGCCGGCCGCGGTGACGAGGGGCGTGCGGCGCGGCAGGAGCTTGCGCATGACGACCGTGGTCCCGCAGCCGGGGGTCGAGTCGACGTCGAAGACGTCCATGAGCCGGCGCGCCCCGACGAGGCCGAGCCCCATGCCGGTCGAGGACTGGTACTGTCCGCTCAGGACCACGTCGAGGTGCGGGATGCCCGGGCCCTGGTCCACCACGCGCACCGCGAAGAGCTGGGGCGCGGTCTGCCCCTCGATCAGGAACTCCACGTGGCCGCCCCCGGCGTAGACATAGGCGTTTCGCGCGATCTCGGACACGGCGGTGGCGATCCGCGTCTGGTCCTGGGCGTCGAACCCGACGAGTCGCGCGAGCTGCCGGGCTCGCTGGCGAGCGAGGACGACGTCGGGCTCGCTCGTGATCTTGACCGTGAGGATGGGCAGCATCACGCCGCCTCCTTCACCACCACGACGGTGGCGTCGTCCCGGCCCCGGCCGAAGTCCCGGTAGAGCACGCCCGCGATGAGCCGGGGATGGTGGGCGAGGAGGCCGGGGTACGCCGCCAGGTCCCGTAGCGTGGCGAGGCCGTCGGAGTACATCACCAGCACGCCCTTCGGCGCCCAGGGATAGGTGAAGCCCCCGAGCCGGCGCCCCACGTGGCCGAGCGTGCCGTTGTGCGAGACGAGATGCCGCATCCCGTCCGGGCCGACGAGCACGCCGCCGATGTTGCCGAGCCCGGCGAAGGCGACGACCCGCCGGTCGAGGTCGATCTCCACCACCGCGGCCGCCGCCCCCCGGGTGGGACGCAGCGCGTCGTGCATCGACGCCAGCCGCTCGTGAGGCGCCCGACCCCGGGAGGCACCGAACGCGTGCACGCCCGCGACCGCGGCCTCCTGGGCGCCGGCGCCGTGCCCCAGGCCGTCGACGACGACGAGCGCGAGCCCGCTGCTCCGGTGCTCGTCGACCCAGGCATCGCCGCACTCGGTCTCCCCGGCTTTCGCGACCGCGAGACCCCCCACTTCCAGTCCCGAGACCGCTCGCCCGCTCACGGCAGAGGTCGCCACGGTGGCGAGGACGGCGGTGCCCTGCCCCTCGCGGGAGTAGATATCGAAGTGCGAGGCGAGCCGCCGGACGGCCCCCAGCCCGGTGCCCGCGCTGCCCGCCGTCGAGAAGCCGTCCTCCAGGGAGCGCGCCACGTTCGCGATCCCCGGTGCCCGGTCGAGCCCCAGCACGTCCACGGCCGCCGGCCGGCGACAGAGCAGGATCTCCCCGCGCCTCGCGTGCTTCACGATGTTCGTGGCGATCTCCGTCACGATCAGCGCCAGCCGACCCGCGGTCGTCTCGTCGAAGGCCAGCCGCTGCGCCAGCGCCACCGCCGCGCGGCGCACCGCGCCCGCCTGGCTCGCGTCCCGGACCTCCAGGCGCAGGGCGGGCTCTAGCGCCATCGCGCGATCCGGATGGACGTTCCCACGCCCGGGCGGGACTGGATGTCGAACTCGTTGACCAGCCGCTTGGCGCCGCCCAGCCCCAGGCCCAGGCCGCTCCCCGTCGTGTACCCGTCCTTCATGGCGAGCCCGATGTCGGCGATGCCCGGACCGTGGTCCTCGAAGGTCAACCGGAGACCGTGCCGCCCCTGCTCCTCGAGGCTCTCGAGCTCGACCGTTCCCCCGCCGGCGTACAGCAGCATGTTGCGGGCCAGCTCGCTCGCGGCGGTCACCAGCTTGGTCTGGTCGACGAGGGAGAACCTGCGCTCGATGGCCCATGCGCGCACCACCTGCCGGACGCGGACGATGTCGTCCGCGGAGTCGACGGCGAGCTTCTCAGTTCTGAGGATGCCCATTCGGCGACTCGGCGGGGGCACGCCCCGTCTCCACAGGCGTCCCCAGGGTCGCGCGGAGCAGCTCCATGCCGCGCTCGACGTTCAGCGCGGTCTTGACGCCGGGCAGCGCCATGCCGAGCTCGACCAGCGTGATCGCGACGGCCGGCCGCATGCCGACCACGACGGTCTCGGCGTCGAGCACCCGGGCCATCGAGGCGATGTTGCCCAGCATGCGGCCGATGAAGGAGTCGACGATCTCCAGGGCGGAGATGTCGATGAGCACGCCCTTCGCCCGGGATCGTACGATCTGGGCGGTGAGGTCGTCCTGGAGCGTCATGGCCAGCTGGTCGTGCATGTCGACCTGGATGGACACGAGGACGAACTCCCCCATCTTGAGGATCGGGATGCGCTCCACCTCGAGTCCCTCTAGGCCCGGTGCGGGAGACGCTGGACGGCGAAGCCGGTCCGCTGGAGCGCGATGGCGAAGGCGTCGGCCAGGGTGGCCTTCGTGATGACGTTCTGCAGGTCGACACCGAGGTGGACGATCGTCTGCGCGATCTGGGGCCGGATCCCGCTGATGATGCAGTCCGCCCCCATCAGGCGGGCCGCGGCGACCGTCTTGAGCAGGTGCTGGGCGACCAGGGTGTCGACCGTCGGCACCCCGGTGATGTCGATGACGGCGATGGTGGCGCCCGTCTCCACGATGCGCTGCAGCAGGCTCTCCATCACGATCTGGGTGCGCGCGCTGTCGAGCGTGCCGATCAGCGGCAGCCCGAGCACCCCCTGCCAGAGCTCGACCACGGGCGTGGACAGCTCGAGCATCTCCTGCTGCTGGCGGCCGATGACCTCCTCGCGGCTCTTCTGGTGGATCTCGATCGTGTACAGGCCCAGCCGGTCGAGGAGCGTGGTGGCGGCCCAGGTCTCGTCGGCGAGGGCGTCGGCGTCCGCGGCGAGCTCCCGCCTCAGGCGGGCGAAGAGCGCCTCCTTGAACGAGAACACGAACATGGCCGTCTCGGTGGGGCTGAAGCCGTGCTGGGCCCGGTCCCGCGAGATCTCGCCGAGCACCTCGCGCACGCCGCTCCACGCGGGCCCGGCGATGTCCCGGAACTGCCCGCCCACCACGGCCTCGCGCAGGGCCGACAGGAACCGACTCGCCTCCTCGCGCAGAGCCGCCTCGGACAGCTGACCGGGCCGACCACCGGCCGCCGCGAGCTGGCGCTGGACCCAGTCCTTGAGCAGCTCGGGCTCGTGCTTCCGGAGGATCTCGGGGATCCGGCTCTTCTCGTCGCGCGTCATGCTGCCCTCCACGAGGCGGTCACCGTACCCGAGGAACGGCAGCGCGCCGTTGCTCGCTGGCGGCAAGCGCGAAGTATACGCGCGTCCGAGAAGCGCGTCAGCCACCCGGTCCGACCCTCAGCCCGGTCGTCCATCAAGCAAGCGCTGTACCGTCGCGCAGAGCACCTCCGGCTCGATGGGGTCCATCAGGTACTCGTCGGCCCCGGCCGCGAATCCCTGGCGCCGGTGCTGCTCGTCCGTGTACACGGCCGTCCTCATGAGGACGGGGATGCGCGCCGTGGTCGGGTCCTCTCGCAGCTGCCGGCAGACCTGGAACCCGTCCATGTCGACCAGGGCCACGTCGAGCACCACGAGATCCACGGGCAGCCGCGCGAGCCCGAGCGCGCTGCGGCCGGACGCCGCTTCGCGCACGTCGTACCCCGCCGCGGCGAGGATCTTGACCGTCCCGTAGCGGGAATCGGGGCGGTCGTCCACCACCAGGATCGTCTTCACCGCGCAACGCTAGCGCCGTCGCTCGATGTCCGTCAAGGCGGGAGGTGTCGGAAAAACTTTACCGTGCGGAACCGGTTGCGGGAGTCGCGGGACCGCCATACCCTCGCGATCATGAGCTCGCCCGCCGGGCGTGGCGCCCTGCTCGCGTCGCTTCGCCGCAGGGTCCGGCGTCTGTTCCGCCGGGAAGACGGCCCCCCGTTCGTCCGCGCCCACCGGTTCCACGACCGGGACGATGGCGACAACGGGTGGGCCCCGCTCGGCGCCGACGACAGGGCACGCATCGAGGAGATCGCCCGCGAGCTCGACAACGATTTCCGCTCGTACGCTGATCTGAGCCCCCCGCCCCGCCGGGCGCGCGCGTCACGGCGCCGGGCGCGGGCCCGGCGGCGTCCCGTGTGGCGCGCGACCGTCCTCGGCCTCGCCGCCACCGCGTCGCTCGTGTTCGGCCTCCTCGTCGGAGGGCTGACGCCCCTGACGGGGCCGGGGCAGCCGCCGCGCGAGGCGCCCCCGCCCGCGGACCCACCGGCGCCGGCGGCCGCGCCGGCCGCCACGGACACCGAAGTTCCTCTCGCCGTCACCGGAGACGAGCGCGTGGTCCCGGCGACGCCGGCGCCGGCGGCCCCGACGACCGCGCGCGTCGTCCGGGCCGGCCCGTCGCGCGCGCTCCCGGTGCCGGCACCGCCCGCATCCAGGGACGAGCAGCTCCTCCGGGCCCTGGTCGGCCGCTGGCTCCATGCGAGCCGGCGGAACGACGTGCGCGGACAGATGGGATTCTATGCTGGGGTCGTCTACTACGCGAAGCGGGAGATGTCGCGGCAGGCGGTCGAGGCCGCCAAGACCCGCCGCGCGCGGCACGACCGGCTCGTCGCCATCGAGGAGGATCCGCACGGGGTCGCGCTCGAGATCGACGGGCGGTTCGCCCTCGCGACGCTGCACCGGACGCTGGTCTTCGCCGACGGCACGAGGCAGCCGGTCGAGCAGCAGCTGCGCTGGGCGAGGACGGACGCCGGCTGGAGGATCGTGGCCGAGCCCGACCCCCGACCGCTCCCGAAGCACCGTCCGCGGTCAGGCTGACCTCGTTCACGTGCGGCGCCGCACCCCGGCGGCGCGTGGCTTGCACCGGAGAGCACGGGGCCCGCGATGAACATCGACGACCTCTGGTACCGGAACGCCGTCATCTACTGCCTCGACGTCGAGAAGTTCATGGACGCCAACGGCGATGGCGTCGGGGACTTCGAGGGGCTGAGCCGCCGTCTCGACTACCTGGCCGGCCTCGGCGTGACGTGCGTGTGGCTCCAGCCGTTCCAGCCGTCCCCGAACCGGGACAACGGCTACGACATCAGCGATTACTACGGAGTGCATCCCAAGCACGGGTCCCCGGGCGACTTCGTGGAATTCGTCAACCACGCCCGCGCGCTCGGCATGCGCGTCATCCTCGACCTCGTCGTGAACCACACGTCGAGCGCGCACCCGTGGTTCCAGGCCGCCCGCAGCGATTCCAGCTCACGCTTCCGCAGCTGGTACGTGTGGTCGGACGAGCGCCCGAAAGACCACGAACAGGGCATGGTGTTCCCGGGCGTCCAGCGGACGACCTGGTCCTTCGACGACACGGCCGGCATGTGGTACTACCACCGCTTCTACGAGCACCAGCCCGATCTCGACACGCACCAGCCGGCGGTCCGCGACGAGATCACGCGGATCATGGGCTACTGGCTCGAGCTGGGCATCTCCGGCTTCCGGCTGGACGCCGTGCCGTTCTTCATCCAGCGCAAGGGCGCCGGCGTGGAGCCAGTGCAGGACTTCGACCTGCTGCACGAGATGCGGGACTTCCTGCAGTGGCG
>JAICGY010000177.1 GCA_025922915.1 Candidatus Methylomirabilota bacterium
AACGTGGCACCGCTCGTCGTCTACCTCGCGAGCGACGCCGCCGCCGGCGTGAACGGGCAGGTCCTCCACTCCTTCGGCTACGGCTACACGCTGCTGGCCCAGCCGCAGGCCGTCCGCCGGCTGGACGCCGGGCGACGGCTGAGCCCCGGCGAGCTCGCCGCTCTGTTCCCCGACACGCTCGGCGAGCAGCTGGAGGCCCCGCCGGGCACCGCCTTCGGCAAGAGCCTCGACCAGCGCTCGGCCGGGGAGTGGAAGGACCTCGGGGGCGGCGTGCGGCTCTGGCGGTCCCCGTGGGAGCCGCGGTGACGGTCCTCCTCGTCTGCCATGCCAATACCTGCCGCAGCGTGATGGCCCACGCGCTGCTCGAGCGGATGCTGCGGGCGCACGGCGTCGACGGCCGGGTCGCCGTGCGGTCGGCGGGGGTGGGCAACCATGCTCGCGACGGCATGATCGCCTCGCTCGACACCCGCCTGGTGCTGCGCGAGGTCGGCATCACGCTCGGCGAGTACGAGTTCACCTCGACCTCGCTGCGTGACCATCCCGACCTCCTGGCCGGCGCCGATCTGGTGGTCACGATGACCGAGGCCCAGCGGGAGGCGGTGGCGGCGATGCCGGAGGCAGCCGGCCGCCCGGTGCTCACGCTGCGGGGGCTGGCCGGCGTCCCCGGCGACATCGACGACCCGATGGGCCAGGGGGAGGACGTCTACCGCGCCTGCCGCGACGCCATCACCGCCCATCTCGACCGGGCGCTGCCCCGGATCCTGGCGCTGGCCGGCGGGGCGATCTCGCCACGGTGACGGGCATCCCGGTGCGTCGCGGCGCTCCGGCGTAGAATCGTCGTACCCGGGTGACCGGGCTCCGGGAGGGGTCGATGACAGGCCGCCGTGGAGTGGTTGCCGAGGCGCCGGGGCCCGGGCGGGCCACGCGAGGAGCGGGCGAGGGCCCGACGTGATGCGCCGCCGGCGCCTCTCCCTGAAGTACGCGATGGTCCTCGTCGCGCTCGTCACCGTCATGCTCCTCGTAAGCGGCGCGGTGGAGATCTGGTCCGGCTACCAGGAGAGCCGGGCCGCCCTCGTCGCGCTCCAGCGCGAGAAGGCGCGCGGCGCGGCCGGCCGCATCGAGGGGTTCGTCAAGGAGATCGAGCGCCAGCTCGGCTGGACCACGCACCCCCAGGTCGTGTCCGGGGCCGCCGCCATCCAGCAGCGGCGCATCGATTCCTTCCGCCTCCTGCGCCAGGTGCCGCCCATCATGGAGCTGAGCTACCTCGACCGCACCGGGCGCGAGCTGCTGCGGCTGTCGCGCCTGGCCATGGAGGTGGTCGGGAGCCAGACGGACTACTCCGGCGACGCCCGGTTTCGCGAGGCCCACACCGGCCGGACGTGGTTCGGACCCGTCTACTTCCGCAAGGAGTCCGAGCCGTACCTGACGATCGCCATGCTGCAGAGCGGGGGCGGCGTCACCGTGGCCGAGGTCAACCTCAAGTTCATCTGGGACGTGGTCTCGCAGATCAAGGTCGGCCGGGCCGGGCTCGCGTACGCGGTGGACAGCGCCGGCAACCTCATCGCGCACCCCGACATCAGCCTGGTGCTGCAGAAGACCAACCTCTCGGGGCTGCGCCAGGTGCGGGCGGCGCTCGAGGCCGATCCCGCCGTCGCCGAGGAGGTGACGATCGCCGCCGACCCGCGGGGGCTCGAGGTGCTGACCGCGCACTCGGTCATCGAGCCGCTGCGCTGGGTCGTCTTCGTCGAGCAGCCCGTGGAGGAGGCGCTGGCGCCGGTCCGGGCGTCGGCGCAGCGCACGGCGCTGCTGATCGTCTTCGGCATCGGGCTGGCGGCCGTCATGAGCGTCCTGCTGGCGCGGCGGATGGTGCGGCCGATCCAGACCCTGCAGGCGGGCGCGGCGAAGATCGGGGCCGGCGACCTCGGCCACCGGATCGACGTGCGGACGGGGGACGAGCTCGAGGCGCTCGGCGAGCAGTTCAACCAGATGACCACGCAGCTCCGCGACTCCTACGCCACGCTCGAGCGCCGGGTCGTGGAGCGGACGCGGGAGCTCTCCGAGGCCCTCGAGCGCCAGACGGCGACCGCCGCCGCCCTCACCGAGGCGCTCGACCAGCAGACGGCCACGAGCGAGATCCTCCGCGTGATCGGGCAGTCGCACACCGACGTGCAGCCCGTGTTCGACGCCATCGCGGTGAGCTCCCTGCGCCTGCTGCGGGGCCACAGCGTGATCGTCATGCGGTGCGAGGGCAACCAGCTCCAGGCGGTGTCGATCCGCGGCGGGCTGCCCGGCTCGGAGGCCAGCGCCCGGGAGGCCATTCGCGCGATCGCCCGGAGGCGCGGCACGTACGTCTGGGACGCCATCTTCGACCAGGAGGTCAAGCAGATCGTCGACGTCGAGCAGGAAGCGTGGGATCCGATCGTCCGGGCGGCGGCCCGCGCGCGCGGCTGGCGAGCCAACCTCGCCGTGCCCATGCTGCAGGGCGGCGAGCCGATCGGCCTGATCACCGTGAGTCGCGCCGAGCCTGGCCGCTTCTCCAGTCAGGAAGTCGAGCTCCTGAAGACGTTCGCCGACCAGGCCGTCATCGCGATCGAGAACGTGCGCCTCTTCAAGGAGCTGGAGGCCCGCAACGCCGCCCTGACGGAGGCGCTGAGCCAGCAGACGGCCACGAGCGACATCCTGAAGGTGATCAGCCAGTCGCCGACGGACCTGCAGCCGGTCTTCGAGGCGATCCTCGAGAACGCGGCACGGCTCTGCACCGCCGAGCACGGAATCCTGTTCCTCTACGACGGCGACGTCTACCGGGCGGCCGCCATCCGCAGCGGCACGCCGGCCTTCGTCGAGTATTTTGACCAGGGTCCGTTCCGGGCGACGGCCGGCTCGGCCCTGGCGCGGCTGGCCCGCGATCCGTCGACCGTACACGTCGCCGACATCGCCGGCGAGGCAGCCTACCGGGAGCGGGATCCGCTGCGCGTGGCGACCGTCGAGCTGGGCAACGCCCGCACGTTCCTGGCCGTCCCGATGGTCAAGGACGGGCGCCTCGTCGGGGCCTTCACCATCTACCGGACGGAGGTCCGGCCGTTCAGCGACAAGCAGATCGAGCTGGTGACGACGTTCGCGGACCAGGCGGTCATCGCCATCCAGAACGTCCGGCTCTTTCACGAGCTCGAGGAGCGGACGGCCGCGCTCACGCGCTCGGTGGACGAGCTCCAGGCGCTCGCCGACGTCGGGCGCGCCATCAGCTCGACGCTGGATCTCGACGCGGTGCTCGACGCGATCGTGTCCCGCGCCGACCAGCTGGCCGGCACGGACGCCGGCGCCATCTACGAGTACGACGCCACGGCCGCGATGTTCCACCTGCGCGCCACCCACAACTTCCCCGATGCCCTGACCGCCGCCCTCCGGTCCACGCGGCTGGCCGCCGGCGAGGGCGCCGTCGGGCAGGCGGGGCTGCGCCGCGAGCCCGTCCAGTTCCCCGACATCGCCGAGAGCGTCTATGCCAGCCGCCTCCGGGACGCCCTGCTCGCGGAGGGCCACCGGGCCCTGCTGGCGGTGCCGCTGATCGCCGAGGACGAGGTGGTGGGCGCTCTCGTCGTGAACCGCCGCGCGCCCGGGGAGTTCCCCGCCCGCACCGTCGAGCTCCTCTCGACCTTCGCCACCCAGTCCGCCCTCGCCATCCAGAACGCGCGCCTCTTCCGGGAGATCGAGAACAAGAGCCGCGAGCTCGAGGTCGCCAACCGGCACAAGTCCGAGTTCCTCGCCAACATGTCCCACGAGCTGCGGACGCCGCTCAACGCGATCATCGGGTTCTCCGAGGTCCTGCTGGAGCGGATGTTCGGCGAGATCAACGACAAGCAGGAGGAGTACCTCGGCGACATCCTCTCGTCCGGACGCCACCTCCTCTCGCTCATCAACGACATCCTCGACCTCTCCAAGATCGAGGCCGGCCGGATGGATCTGGAGCTGACCGCCTTCGACCTGCCGCAGGCGATCGAGAACGCGCTCATCCTCGTCCGCGAGCGGGCGGCCCGGCGCTCCATCGCGCTGGAGCAGGTGGTGGCCCCCGACCTCGGTCAGGTGCGGGCGGACGAGCGCAAGATCAAGCAGGTGCTGCTCAACCTCCTGTCCAACGCGGTGAAGTTCACCCCGGAAGGCGGGCGCGTCGAGGTCCGGGCCGCGCTGGCCGACGGCGTGGCCGAGGTGGCGGTGGCCGACACGGGCATCGGCATCGCGCCCGAGGACCACGAGGCGGTCTTCGAGGAGTTCCGCCAGGTGGGGACGGACTACGCCCGGAAGCGCGAGGGGACGGGGCTCGGCCTGGCGCTCGCCCGGCGCTTCGTCGAGCTGCACGGCGGCAAGATCCGGATCGAGAGCGCGCCCGGGCAGGGGTCGACCTTCACCTTCACGATCCCGGTGGAGCCATGGCCGGCGAGCTGATCCTGGTCGTCGAGGACAACGACAAGAACCGCAAGCTCGTGCGCGACGTGCTGACCGTCCGCGGCTACCGGCTGCTCGAGGCGGTGACGGGCGAGGACGGGGTGCGCCTGGCGCGGGAGCACCGGCCGGACCTGGTGCTCATGGACATCCAGCTGCCCGGCATCGACGGGATCGAGGCGCTGCGCCAGCTGCGGGCCGACCCCGCCCTCGCCGGCACGCCGGTGCTGGCGGTCACGGCGTCGGCCATGACGCACGACCGCCAGAAGATCCTGGCCGCCGGCTTCGACGGCTACCAGTCCAAGCCGATCAGCGTGCGCCCGTTCCTCGAGGCCGTGCGCGAGGTGCTCGACCGGCGAGGCCGGGCCGGATGAACGCGCCCCCGCGCGTGCTCGTCGTCGACGACACGCCCGTGAACCTCAAGCTCCTGGCCGATCTGCTCGCGGTCAAGGGCTATGCCGTGGTGACGGCCACGTCCGGCCCCGAGGCGCTCGGCGCCATCGAGCGGGACGTGCCCGACCTGGTCCTCCTCGACGTGATGATGCCGGGCATGAGCGGCTACGAGGTCTGCCGCAAGGTCCGCGAGAACCCGGCGACGGCGATGCTGCCCGTCGTCATGGTGACCGCCCTCGATCCCGCGCAGGAGCGCGTCAAGGGCATCGAGGCCGGTGCCGACGACTTCCTGGCCAAGCCGATCCACCAGCCCGAGCTGCTCGCGCGCGTGCGCTCGCTGCTGCGTGTCAAGGAGCTCTGGGACCGGGTGGCGGAGCTGAACCGGACGCTCGAGCAGCGCGTGCAGGAGCAGGTGAGTCAGCTCGAGCGGCTGGGGCGGCTCAAGCGGTTCTTCTCGCCCCAGCTCGCGGAGGCGATCGTGGCCGGCGGCGCCGACGACCCGCTGCAGAGCCACCGGCGCGACATCACCGTGGTCTTCCTCGACCTGCGCGGCTTCACCGCCTTCGCGGAGACCGCGGAGCCGGAGGAGGTGATGGGCGTGCTGCGCGCCTACCACGCGGCGATGGGGCGCCTCATCCTCCAGCACGAGGGCACGCTGGAGCGCTTCACCGGCGACGGCATGATGATCTTCTTCAACGACCCCGTGCCGGTGCCCGACCCGCAGGAGCGCGCCGTGCGCATGGCGCTCGCCATGCGCGACCGCGTCGAGGAGCTCATGACGACGTGGCGCAAGCTGGGTTACGAGCTGGACCTCGGGGTGGGCATCGCCCAGGGGTACGCCACGATCGGCGCCATCGGCTTCGAGGGGCGCTGGGACTACGGCGCCATCGGCAGCGTGACCAACCTCGCCGCCCGGCTCTGCGGGGAGGCCCGGCCCGGGCAGATCCTGATCCCGCGGCGGCTCCACGCGATGCTCGAGGCGCTGATCGACGCCGAGCCCGTCGGCGAGCTGACCCTGAAGGGCTTCTCGCGGCCGGTGCCGGCGTACGCGGTCCGGGGGCTGCGGCGGCCGTAGGCGGGGGGCCGTCCGTCGGGCGAGCCTCCGTCCCGTCGAGGTGGACGAGCGGGGCGAGCGCCACACCCGGGTGGTGGCGGGGCTCGAGGCGGGGGAGCGGGTGATCGTGCACCCGGGCCGCGACGTCGAGGATGGCCGCCGGGTGCGGGTGCGCTGACTGGCCCGGCCGGCGCCGTCAGCGCGACGGGACGCCGAGACGGCCGACGAAGGGCAGGCGTAGCGCCGGCTCCTTGACGTCCACGCCGAACGAGAGCCCGAGCAGGTTGACCTCGATGCCCTCCTCCACCCCCGCGAGCACGCCGGCCACCCCCAGGATCGACAGCTGGACGCCCGTGCCGCTCGGGGTCGTGCCGAGGGGAACGCCGTTCGCCATCCAGTCCTTGCCGATGGCGGTGGGCGGCAGGTCCAGGCCGAGCTCGGGCACCGAGCGGGCGACGTGCGCGACGAACGTGTTGCTGTTCGGGCCCGGCCACGTCCGGTAGGCCGCACGATAGGGGTAGCCGGCGATGGCGGCCCGCACCCGCCCGATGAGCCGCTCCACCTCGGGGCCGCGCCGGTCGAGCAGCAGCTCGGGCGCGGCGCCGAACCAGTAGTTGTCGGGCCCGGTGCGGTTCACTCGCACCGCCTCCAGTCCGCGGTCCACGCCCCAGCCGATGACCTCGTACCGGATGTAGGCACGGGCGCCGGCGGGCTTCAGGACGATCCACGTGTGCAGGGCGAACACGCCCCGCCAGCCCGCCGCGCGCGCGCCGTACACCTGGATCACGGCATCCGGGGTCGCGGCGGGATCGGGCGCCTGCCCGGACGCGTCGCGTCGCCCCTCCCACCACCGCTCGCGCGAGCGCTCGAGCGCGGCGCAGCCGGTGACCACCGTGGCGAGGACCAGCAGCAGCGCCAGGGCACGTCTCATCGCGGCAGGAGGTCGATGTCGGCGAGGACGCCGTAGTGGTCCGAGGGCCAGAGCACGGTGCCGTCCTCGCGCCGCCGCGGCGCGTTCAGCACCAGCCGGCTGGCGCGGACCTCCGGCACCACGTCGCGCCCGGCCACCGCGAAGATGTAGTCGACGCGGCGGAACACGGTCGGCGCCGAAGCCTCGATGCGCTGCCAGACGGTGTGGCCGGCGGCGTCGGGGTTCGCGATGCGGAAGGAATCGACGAAGCCGTCCGCGCTCAGCGCGGCGATGACGGGGGACGTGTCGGCCGTGTTCAGGTCGCCGAGCAGCAGGGCGGGGTCGCCACCCCGGGCCCGGACGATCTCGGCCACGCGCCGGACCTGGCAGTCGTCCCTCGAGGTGTGGGTCGAGAAGACGACCAGCGGCCCGGCGGGGGAGTCGACCTCCGCCTCCAGCACCACCCGGGGATCGAGCCAGCGGCGGCAGCGTGGCAGGTCGTGCGTCTCCGCCTGCGCGATCGGGAAGCGGCTGAGGACGGCGGGTCCCTCGGTGAATCCGATCAGCGCGACGGCCAGGCGGCCGAGGAAGGTGAAGGGGAAGACGCGCTCGGTGGCCGGCGCGTACGCCCAGTGCAGGCCGAGGGCGGCGGCGAGACGGGCGGCGACGTGCCCGTGCGGCCGGCTGGCCGGCGACTCTTGCAGGCCGACGACGTCCGGCCGCAAGCCCCGCAGCTCCTCGACGATCATCCTCAGGCGCGCCTCCAGGTGCCGGTCGTCGCCGGTGAACGACGACCACGGACCGCCGTGGAGGAGATTGAGGGTCACGACCCGCAGGGAGATCGCGCCGGCGCGGCCCTGGGCGGTCGCGCCGCTCGCGGCCGGTGCGAAGCCGACTCCTCCCACCAGGAGCACGACGACGAGCGCCGACGCCTTCAGATGGAGCGTCCCCGGTCGGGTGGGTGCGCTACTGGGGCGGGTAACGGAACGGCGGCCAGCCGGTCGACTGGATCGGAGGCGGGGTCCAGCCCCCCGGCGGGGGCGCGGCGGATGGCCGGGACGCAGGCGGCCGCGGCGCGGGCGGCGGTGCCGCCGGTCTGGACGCGGTCTTCGCCTTGGCCGGTGCCTTCGGCGCCAGGGTCGGCTTGCGCGCGCGCTTGGCCCCGGCGCGGGGCGATGCAGGCTTCTTCCTTGCCGAGCGCTTCTTCATGGCCGCGAATGGTACAGCAGCCCTCGCGCGAGGGTCAATCAGCTGACCGATGGAACTTGACGCTCCTGCCGCCAGCGGCCTAGGGTGACTTCGGTGAGCAAGCCGCCCGACGACGTCCCGCAGTGGGAGATCTCCGACGAAGAGCCGAGCTGGGACCTCATGGCCGCGGAGACGACCCCCGTCGAGGACGTCCAGGAGCTTCCCCGGGGTCCGCGGGCCACCGACCAGTCGCCAGCCGGCCGTCAGCCCCCGAGCACGCGCCCCCGGTCCCGGCCCTCGAGCAAGGCGGAGGCGGGCCGGACCGGCCGGGTGGCCCGGGCGGCGGGCCGGCGCGCTTCGACGCCGTCCGGCGGACGGGCGGTGCCCTCGTCCCCGTCGTCTCCGTCGTCCGCTGAGGGCGCCTGGCCCGTCCGGCACCCCTGGCTCGTCGCCTGGATACTCGTCGCGCTCTCGCCGATAGCCCTCGTGATCCTGCATGCGCTCGA
>JAICGY010000178.1 GCA_025922915.1 Candidatus Methylomirabilota bacterium
GAGACGACGTGATGACGAGCGCGATCGTGGTCGAGCCCATCGCCGGCGCCCTCGGCGCCGAGATCTCCGGCGTCGACCTGTCCCGGGATCTCCCCGAGGAGACCGTCGCCGCCATCCGGCGGGCCTGGCTCGAGCACCTCGTGGTCTTCTTCCGGGACCAGCCTGTGCCGCCGGCGCGCCTCCTGGCCTTCGCGCGTCGCTTCGGCGAGGTCATCGAGTACCCGTTCGTGAAGGGCCTGGAGGACTTCCCCGAGATCATCCCGGTCGTGAAGCTCGAGCACGAGCGCGTCAACTTCGGCGGGATCTGGCACTCGGACACCGCGTACCTCGGGATCCCGCCCATGGCGAGCATGCTGATCGCTCGCGAGGTGCCGCCGGCGGGGGGCGACACGCTCTTCGCCAACATGTACCTGGCCTACGAGACGCTCTCGGACGGGATGAAGCGGTTACTGCAGACGCTGGTGGCCGTCAACAGCTCGGCGAACGCCGACGTGACGCGCACGCGCGAGGACCGGATGAAGGACGGCGGACGCACCGACAGCAAGACCGAGTACGTCGCGTCCCATCCGGTCGTGCGCGTTCATCCCGAGACCGGGCGCAAGGCGCTCTACGTCAACGTCGCGCACACCGTGCGCTTCGAGGGCATGACGCGCGAGGAGAGCGCCCCGATCCTCGAGTATCTCTTCCGTCACCAGGTGCGCCCCGAGCTCACCTGCCGGTTCCGCTGGCGGCCGGGCTCCATCGCCTTGTGGGACAACCGCTGCGCGCAGCACAACCCCGTCAACGACTACCACGGCTACCGGCGCGTCATGCACCGGGTCACGCTGGCGGGCGACGTCCCGAAAGGTCCGTAGCGTCCAGGCGCGCGAGCGCCGCGGCCAGGTCCGCGGCATCGACGGGCTTGACGAGATGGGCGTCGAAGCCGGCGGCGGCCGAGCGCTCCCGGTCCCGCGTTTGGCCGTACCCCGTCACCGCGATGAGACGCCCGTGGTAGCCATGCGTCCGGCGGAGTCGGCGGCAGACCTCGAAGCCGTCCAGATCCGGCAGCCCGACGTCGACGAGCACGACATCGGGGGACCGGGCCGACGCGAGCTCGATCCCGGCCAGGCCCGTCGCCGCCGCCTCCACCTCGTGACCGTCGAGCCGGAGGAGCGTCACGAGCACCTCCCGCGCGTCGTCGTTGTCCTCGATCACCACGATGCGCCGCCGGCCGATCGGGGTCGGCGGTTCGCTGGCCACCGCCGTCCGGCCCGCGGTGGTCAGCGGCAGGTCCACGACGAACTCGGCGCCATGGCCGGGACCGTCGCTGCGCGCGCACACGCGGCCGCCGTGGAGCTCGACGAGCCGCTTCACCAGCGTCAGCCCGATCCCCAGACCGGCTTCCGCGCGCACCTGCCGGGGACCGACCTGGACGAAGAGGTCGAAGATCGTCTCCAGGCGCTCGGGCGGGATGCCGACGCCGTCGTCCCGGACCCGGAGGACGGCCCGGCCCGCCTCCTCGGCGAGGCCGAGGGCGATGGACCCGCCCATCGGGGTGTATCGCGTCGCATTGCTGAGCAGGTTGCCGACGATCTGCTGGAGCCGGGCGGCATCGCCCACGACCGTCATCGTCCGGCCGGGAAGCGCGATCCGGAGGGTCTGGCGCTTGGCGTCGACGGCGTGGCGGTGCGCCTCCACGGCGGCGTCGACCACGGCCCTGAGGTCCACGGGCTCCGTGCGCAGCTCCAGGCGACTGCGGCCGATCCGGTCCAGGTCGAGCAGGTCCTCGAGCAGACGGCCGATCTGGCGCGCCTGGCGGCGGATCGCGGCCAGCGCGCCCGATCGCTGGGTGTCCGAGGCGTGGACGCGAGCGAGGACCCCGGCCGCGTTCAGGATCGCGCTGACCGGGTTCCGCAGCTCGTGCGACAGCGTGGCGAGGAACTCGTCCTTGATCCGGCTCGCCGCCTGCTCCTCGCTGAGCCGCGACCGCTCCCGTGCCAGCAGCCGCGTGTTCCGGATGGCGAGGGCCGCGTGGTCGGCCAGGGCCTGGAGGAGCGCCGCCTCCTCGTGGGAGAGCGCCGCGGTTTCCTCGCGGCCGACGGCCAGCGTCCCGATGACCTGCCCGGCCGCGATCAGCGGCGCCACCGCGACCATCCGGTTCGCGAGCGTGCGGTGCTGCCCGCGCATGAAGTCGCTGAGCGGGATGGCGGGATCGGTCAGGACGTCCGACGTCATGGCGATGTGCCCCGTCGCGACCGCGCGGCCCACGACGCCGAGGCCGGGCGCGATCACGTCGCCCACCGGGATCCCCGCCGCCCGGCCTCCCGTGGCGATGCACTCCAGCCCGCCGTCGGGGCGGAGGAACCGGAGGCTCGCGGCGTCGATGTCGAGGAGCAGCATCGCCGACTCGGTGATGCGGCGCGCGAGCGGCGCCAGCTCCGTCTCCTCGGTCAGCGCGCGGGCGATGCCGGCGAGGGTCTCGGCCTCCCGGGCGCGGCGCTCCGCCTCCCGTCGCGCGGCCCGCTCCCGCGCGAGGAGCTCGTCCCGGGCCGTCCCGGTCTGGCTGTGCTCCACCAGCGCGGCGGCCTGGCCGGCGAAGAGATCCACCAGCCACAGCTCGTGCTCCGAGGGTCGCCCCGGCTGCTCGAAGTGGGTCGAGAGCATGCCGAGCACCCGGCCCGAGCGCGAGAAGAGCGGCGTCGACTGGACGGCCCGCGTGCCGGCGGCGAGCATGACGGCGCGCAGGGCGGGATCCGCGAACAGCGGGTGCGTCTGCACGTCGTCGACGACCAGCCGTCCCTGCCGGCGCAGCGCCTCCCCGCAGGCGGCATGGCCGGCGTCGACCTTGTCGAAGAACGCGAGGAAGGCGGCGTCGAAGCCCCGCTGGCTCACGATCGTCAGCGTCCCGGTGGCGGGATCGAGGAGCTGGATGTTGCCGCGGTCGGCCCGGGTCACCTCGATGACCGCGTCGAGGACCTCGTCGAGGAGCCGGGGCAGCTCGCTGCTCTCGCCGAACCGCCCGCTGATCGCGTGCAGGCGCATCATGGCCGCGAGATCCCCGGCCAGCCGATCGTTCCGGGCGGACGGGGGGGCGCCCTCCCGGGACGGCGGCGTCCCGTCCGTGCGCCCCGGCGCCGCGGGGAGGGCGGCCGAGATGGGTCGCTCCACGTCCTGCTCCTGATCCACAGCGAGGCTCGCATACTAGCACGGCCGGGCCGCGGAGCCCGCCGAGGCCCCCCGGCCCTCTAGCGGATCATCGTCTGGGGGATCAGGAGGATGATCCCGGGGAAGGCGAGCAGGATCGCGACGTTGATGAGGTCGACGAAGACGAACCAGCCGCACCCCCGGAACATGTCCCCCATGCTGACGTCGGGCGCGACCCCGCGCAGCACGTACACGTTGAGCCCGACCGGCGGCGTGATGAGGCCGATCTCGACCATGCGGACCACGAGGACGCCGAAGACGATGGGGTGGATCCCCAGCTGCTGGATGGTCGGCAGGATGACGGGCACCGTCAGCAGGAGCATGCCGATCCCGTCCAGGAACATGCCCAGGAAGAGGTAGAGGGTCAGGATCCCGATCAGCACGACCATGGGCGGCAGATCGAGACCCACGATGGAGCGCGCGATGGCGCCCGGCATGCCGGTGAAGCCGAGGAAGTGGACGTAGATCAGCACGCCCGCCACGATCGCGAAGATCAGCGAGGTGGCCCGCGCCGTCTCGACCATCGCGGCCCAGAACTGGCGGACGCTGAGCCGCCGGAGGGCCATCGCGAGCGCCCCCAGCGCGCCCACCCCCGCCGCCTCGGTCGGCGTCGCGATGCCCGTGTAGATGCTCCCCATCACGAGCACGACCAGCACGATCATGCCCCACACGCCGGTCAGGGACCGGAGCCGATCGGCCCACGTGATGCCCGGGATGGGCGGGCCCAGGGCCGGGTTGAGCCGGAACCGCACGAGCAGCATGATCGCGTAGCTCACCGCCTCCAGGAGCCCGGGGAGGATGCCCGCGAGCAGCAGGGCGCCGATGGACTCCTCGGCGATGAAGCCGTAGACGACCATCAGCACCGACGGCGGGATCATCGTGGCCATGGTGCCGCCGGCGGCGACGCAGCCGGTGGAGACCTTGTCGTCGTATCCGTACTTCTTGAGCTCGGGCAGCGCGACCCGCCCCATCACGGCCGCGGAGGCCGTGGACGCCCCGCACGCCGCCGCGAAGCCCGCGGCGCCGAAGATCGTCGCGATGGCGAGGCCCCCGGGAAGGTGGCCGAACCACTGCCGCGCCGTCCAGTACAGGTCGCGCGTGATGCCGGCGTGGTACGCGAAGAACCCCATCAGGATGAACAGCGGCAGGACCAGGAGGTTGTAATTGGTGAGGTGCCCGTAGATGCTCGTCGCCGACAGGGAGGCCGCCGGATCGTAGCCGCGCAGCATCCAGAGGCCGAGGAACCCGCACATCGCCGTCGCGAACGCGATCCGCATGCCGGACAGCAGGAAGACCGTCAGCGCCACGAACGACAGCACTCCGAGGGTCACGGGCTCCATGGGAAGGCCCGTCTACTCGAAGGCGTGGGGGCCCGCGCTCGCGGGCTCCCCCGCCGGGAAGCGCCGGGGATCGAGCAGGCTCAGCACCTGCAGGTACATCCGGAACGCGATCAGGCCGTACCCCAGCGGGATGGCCGCCGCCGGCGGCCACGTCGGGAAGTACGGTGGCGTCATCGTGACGTCGTCGTACAGCCACAGCTGGTAGGTGTGCTTGAAGCTGAAGTAGGCCAGGATGGCGCAGACGAAGATGCTGACCAGCAGCGTGCCGCTCCGGGCGAAGCGCCGGGCGCCGGACGGCAGGGCGTCCAGCAGCAGGTCCATGCCGACGTGGCCGTGGGTCGCCTGGGTGTAGGACAGCGCCAGGAAGACGATCATGGGCATCAGCAGCTCGGAGCCCTCGAGGTGCCCGGGAATGGGCGCGTTGAAGACGTAGCGCATCACCACCTCGGCCCCGACGAAGCCCATCACGAACAGGATGACGACGACGGAGCCGGCGAGCAGCACGTGCTCGAGCACGTGCAGCGCGCGGCCCACGGCGGCGGCGGCCGCCGTCGTCGCCGCCATCAGGGCGACGACGACGACGGCGAGGATGCCCAGCTCGTACACGTTCTGACGGGTCCCGGCCCGGCTACTGGTGCTTCGCCACTTCCGACTTCACGAAGTTCAGGATCTCCCGGCCCGGTCGGCCGGCGGCCTCCTGCTCCTTCACCCACGCCTCCCAGATCTCGTTGGCGCCTTCCGCGAGCTTGGCGCGCTCGGCCGGCGGGAACTCCGTGACCTCCAGCTTCTCCTTGAAGACGGGGATCCACTTCTCGTCCGCTTCCTTGTAAGCCTTGAGCAGCGCGGCCGTCGCCAGCTCCTGGGCCTGCGGCAGCTTCGCCTTCAGCGCGTCGGGCAGCTTGTTCCAGGCGTCCAGGCTCACCCCCTGGAAGCACATGAAGCCGCTCATGGCCATACCCTCGGTCACGTACTTCGACACCTCGTAGAGCTTGTAGGCGCCGAAGGTGTACGCGTAGGGGAACCCGAAGCTGTCGATCGTGCCGCGCTCGAGCGCGGTGTACGCCTCGGGGGCCGTCACCATCGTCGGCACCGCGCCGAAGGCCTGCAGCGCCTTGGCGTTCAGGCCGGAGATCCGCATCTTGACGCCCTTCATGTCGGCGACGGAGGCGATCCGCTTGTTGCCCATGAACTCGTAGGGCGGCAGGAACGTCGGGCCGAGGTACTTGATGTTCCAGCGCTCGGCCATCTCCTTGACGATCAGCGGGTGATTCAGGACGGCATGGTCGACCTTGGCGCGCTCCGCCGTGCGCGGGGGGGCCAGGAAGGGCAGCTCCATCACGGAGAGCAGCGGGAACTTGTTCGGGTAGTAGCCGGCGCACATCTGGGCGCCCTCGTAGCCCCCGGACTTGATCGACTCCGGCGCCTGGCGCTCCGGCCCCAGGGCGGCGCCGTAGGCGATCCGGATCTCGAGCTGGCCGTTCGACTCCTTCTTGTAGAACTCGGCAATCGCCTCGATGCCGGCCGTGACCGCGCGGGGCGGGCCGAAGATGTTGTGGTTCCAGACCTGGTTCTGGGCGAGCGCGGGCGCGGCCCCTCCGATAACGGTCGCCACCCAGGCGGCGGCGAGCACTCTGGCGACGACGGGCAGTCGAGCTCGGATCATTTCACACCTGGTATGACGTCACGAGCGAGAGCGACCCGCGGACGTCGGGGTGATTCCCCTCGCCCGGCGGGCAGAGGGTACGGTTGGACGACAGGCCAGAGGCAGGACACGTAAAACGATGGCGGTCGACGACGACGCGCGCGGGACTCCCAGAGGAGTGCCGGGTCAGGAAGCCCGTCGGTCTGGGGTGCGTGGCATGGGCCTGCAGGCCTCGGGTCGCGGTCGTCGGTCTCGACGCACGAGCCGAACAGATACAGCCACCGTGCAACGCCTGTCAAGGCCCACGTGGCCCCGGCGCGCCGGCGTCCTCACCGGCGTGTCGGCGGGCGCTCCCGGGCGAGCGCCTCCATGAAGGCGCGCGCGCTCGCCGTGAGCAGGCGCGCCTCGTTGTGGATGACGTGGAAGTGCCGGTGGATCCGGAGGCCGCGCAGACGCAGCGCCACCAGGTCGCGGCTCGCAACCTCCCGGCGGATCGCGTACACGGAGAGGAAGGCGACGCCGAGTCCCCCCATGACGGCCTGCTTGATCGCCTCCGTGTGACCCAGCTCCAGGCCGGGGCGGAAGGCGATCCCCGCCTGCTGCAGGGCGCGCTCGGTGACACGCCGGGTGGCCGAGCCGGCTTCGCGGAGCAGGACCGCCTCCTCGACGAGGCGCGCCGGCGACAGGGTCGGCCGGCGCGCCCAGGCGTGGCGGGGCGGCACCACCAGCAGCAGCTCGTCCACCACCCCGGCGGCCAGGCAGCGCTCGCCCGATCCCAGCTCGTGGGCTCCCACGATGCCGAGGTCGAGCTCGTTCGTCTGCACCCGTTCCTCGATCCGCTGCGAGTTCCCGATCTCGAGCCGCAGCTCGATCCCCGGGTGCGTCGCGCGGAACGCGGCGATGACACCCGGCAGCACGTAGAGGCCCGGCGTGGTGCTCGCGCCGACCTCGAGGAACCCGCGCCGCAGGCCGTCGAGCTCCTGCATCGCCCGGCGGGCATCCCCGATCGTGGACACCACGCGGGCGGCATAGGTCTCGAGCACGCGCCCGGCCTCGGTGAGGCCGACGCCGCGGGCGGTGCGAACGAACAGCCGGACACCGAGCTCCTTCTCCAGCTCGGCGACGTGCTCGGAGAGCGTGGGCTGCGACAGGTGGATCCGGCGCGCGGCCAGGCTGAAGCTCGCCTCGCGGACCACGGCCAGGAACACCTCGAGCTGGCGGATCGTCATCGGACTTCCCCGATCGGCCTTCCCTCGACGACGGAATGGACCCTATCGGAATCGCGGCGCTAAGACAAGCCGCGGCCCCGGGGCCGGACGGCGGGACGGCGGCGCGGTCAGCGGGGGACTTCGGGATCCGGGGTCCCGAGCCAGAACGGGCGGGACTTGCCGATCTGCTCCAGGTACGCCCGCCGCTCGGCCGCCCGGCGCGGGTACCACGTCGAGAGGTAGTCCGCATCCAGCATGTGACGGCGCGTCTCGGTGCCGAAGAAGCCGGCGAGCTCGGCCAGCGTGATGAAGCCCTCCTCGGCGCGCGACTGGAACGCCGGCCAGCGGCGAGCGTGCTCTTCCGACCGGAAGAGGTTCATGCCCGTTCAGAGGAACGGCGGCCGCCCGCGGGACGGGCCGAAGCCATAGTTGAGGTGCCCGACGACCCCGGGCGGGTCCACCCAGACGATGCGGCCGTCGCGCATCTCGACGGTCACCGGGTCGCCGCAGTCCAGGCACGGGGCATCGACGCGCACCGTCTCGCCGGGAAACAGCCAGGTCACGGAGGTCGCCTCGAAGCCGCACTGCGCGAACCACCACTGGGCCCCACGCACGGTGACGCGGTACTGGGTCGGCAGGTTGTTCAGGGGCGGAAACGACGCGATGTAGTCGGTGTCGGGGTGGAGCCAGCCGATCGGGTACGCCTGCATCACCTCGTGCAGGAGCCGGCGTCCGTCCTCGACCGACAGCCCGAGCGCGCGGGCGAGCTCGGCGTAGTGCGGCGCCCGCCCGGTGTCGACGAGCCCCCGCATGATGCGCTGGAACATCCGGTCCAGGAGTCCGGGCTCGGCCATGGGATCGGCGGCGACTCTACCCGGTGGCCAGCGCGCGTCGCCGCTGCTCGTGATGCTCGCGGAGGGCGGCGTTGGCGGCGGCGATGGTCTCCGCCTCGGCCGCGACCCGGGCCAGATCGCGGCCGGCGACCGCGACGTAGAGCTCGTCGTCTCCCAGGTCCGTGTAGACGCGGTTCCCGATGCACCCGCTGCTCGCGACGAGCCC
>JAICGY010000179.1 GCA_025922915.1 Candidatus Methylomirabilota bacterium
ACGACCTGAGCGAGGAGGAGCAGGAACAGTGGACCCGCAACCGCGGTCTGTCGACGGGGCAGTTCCTCGTCGACCGGGACGGCATCGTCCGCTGGACGCGGGTCCAGAACATGGCCGACTCTCCCGCCGGGCTCGGGAATTACCCGAGCGACGACGAGTTCCTGGCCGCTGTCCAAGCTCTGGGCTGAGGGCGCCCGCGTCCGGGCCTCCACCTTCTCGCCTTCCGCTCGTACTCCTCGATTGCTCGCGGGTCGCGTTTGCTCTCGTGCCGGCTTTGGGCCACCCTAGCCCCGTGCGGCGGTATCGAGCCGTCGTCGTCGGCTGCGGCCCGCGGGGCGAGCGTCACGCCCGGGGCCTGCTCGCCCATCCCGAGCGCTTCGAGCTCGTCGCCGTCTGCGACCTCGATCCCGCGCGCCGGGAGACGTGCGCGCGGGCCCTGGGCGGCGTGCCGGCCTATGCCGATGCGGCCGCCATGCTCGCGGCCGCGGCCGCCGACGTCCTGTGCTTCGCCACGCCGCCGGCGATCCGCCTGCCCCTCGTCGAGCTCGGCGTCGCGCACGGTGTCCGCGCCATCGTCCTCGAGAAGCCGCTGGCGCTCACCCTGACGGAGGCGGCGCGCATCCTGGCCCTCGGTGGCGGGGGCACCGGGATCGTGGTCTGCCACCAGCTGAAGTACGGCGCCCACTGGCAGCGGCTCAAGGCCCTCGTCGACGCCGGCGAGCTCGGCGAGATCCAGACGATCCACGCGACGGCGCAGCCGTCGATGCTCCGCGTGGGCACGCACCTCGTCGACTTCCTGCTCTGGCTTCGCCCGTCCGCCCGCCCGGCCTGGGTGCTCGGCCAGGTCGACGGCTCGGCCGCCTACGGCGAGGACCACCCGTGCCCCGATCACCTGGCCGGCGTGCTCGCCTTCGACGACGGCGTGCATGCGATCCTCGAGTGCGGCCCGCTGGCGCCGCGGCGGATGCCCGAGGACGTCTGGGGCGACGTGGCGGTGGCCGTTCACGGCAGCCACGGGTTCGCGCGCGCGGTGCTCGGGCCGGGCTGGGAGGCCGTCACACGATCCACGAATGGCGGGCGCCTCGTCGGCCCCCCCGACCTCGCCCCGCAGGAGCCGCGGCTCATGGCCGATCTGGCCGCCTGGCTCGACGCGCCCGAGCGCGGGCATTCCTGCCACGCGGGCCTGGCCTACCAGGGGCTCGAGGTCCTGCTCGGCATGGCGCTCAGCAGCCTCGAGCGCCGGCGCGTCGCGCTGCCGCTCGATCCCGCTGCCGTCGACCCGGTGCTGACGCGGCTGCAGGCCGTCCTGGCGTGATCGCGGTCCTCCGTGCCACCAAGCGCTACGGGGCGATCACCGCCCTCGAGGACGTGTCGCTGGAGGCGCGGCGCGGCACCACGCACGTGCTGCTCGGCTCGAGCGGCTCGGGAAAGTCGACGCTGCTCCGCGCGATCCTCGGGCTGGTCCCCCTCGACGCCGGCGACGTCGTGGTGGACGGGCTGCCGGTCACGCCGGCCAGCCGGCGCCGGCTCGTGGGCCAGGTCGGCTACGTGGTCCAGGAAGGCGGGCTCTACCCGCACCTCACGGCGCGCGACAACGTCGCCCTGCCCGCCGACGCGGTGGGCTGGCCGCGGCCCCGGACGGCCGAGCGGCTCGATGCCCTCACCGCCCTCGTCGGCCTCGACGAGGGCGCGCTCGGCCGGTATCCGAGCCAGCTGAGCGGGGGGCAGCGCCAGCGCGTGGGGCTCATGCGCGCGCTCGTGCTCGATCCGCCGCTCCTGCTCCTGGACGAGCCCCTGGCCGCGCTGGACCCCATCGTCCGGGCCGACCTGCAGGGCGAGCTGCGCCGGCTCTTCGCGGCGCTCGGCAAGACCGTTCTGCTCGTCACCCACGATGTCCGCGAGGCCGTGCTCCTCGGCGCCACCATCACGCTGCTGCACCGCGGGCGCGTGGTCCAGCAGGGCGCCTTCGCGGACCTGGCGCGCCGCCCGGCCCAGCCGTTCGTCAGCGAGTTCCTGGGAGCGCAGGCGCCGCCGCCGGAGCTCCGCGAGCTCCTGTAGTGCGGTCCGGGCTGCCGCTGATCCTGGCCGCCGCCCTCGGGCTGGTCGTCCCCGCCGGCGCGGCGCCCGCCGAGGTGGTCGGCGTCGGCTCGAAAAGCTTCACCGAGAGCTACCTGCTGGCGGAGATCGCCGCGCAGGTCCTCGAGACGGCGGGGGAGGCGAGGGTCGAGCGGCGGCTCGGGCTCGGCGGCACCGGCATCACGTTCCGCGCCGTGGCTCACGGCAGCATCGACCTCTACCCCGAGTACACGGGGACGCTCGCCCGCGCGATCCTGAAGGACGCCGCCGCGACCTCGGTCCCCGCGATCCGGGCGCGGCTCCAGCCGCTCGGGCTCACCGTCAGCGACCCGCTGGGGTTCGACAACACGTACGCGCTCGGCGTGCGCGAGGACCTGGCCCGCCGGCTCGGCCTTCGCCGGATCAGCGACCTCCGGGATCACCCCGGGCTCACGGCGGCCTTCAGCTCCGGGTTCCTCGAGCGCGAGGACGGCTGGCCCGGGCTTCGCCGGCACTACGGCCTGGCGCTCGGCGACGTCCGGGCCATCGAGCACGCCCTCGCTTACCAGGCGCTGGCCAGCGGCAGGGTGGACGTGATCGACATCTTCTCGACCGACGGGCGCCTCACGCGCCCCGGCATCGTGGTGCTGGAGGACGACCGGGACTTCTTCCCCGCCTACGCGGCCGTGCTCCTGGTCCGGCTCGAGTTCACCGAGCGGTTTCCCCGGTCGTGGGCCGCGCTGCGCGCGGCTATGGTGGGACGGATCGACCAGGGGACCATGGCGCGCCTGAACGCGGCCGCCGATCTCGACGGCCGGAGCGTGCGCGAGGTGGCGGCCGACTTCCTCGGCGCGCCGGCGGCGGGCGACGACGGCACCCTGCTGGCCCGGGAGCTGGCCCGGCTCACGGTGGAGCACCTGATCCTGGTCGCGGTGGCGGTGGCGACGGCGACGCTGGTGGGGATCCCGCTCGGGATCCTGGCCGCGCGCTCGACGTCGCTGGGCCAGCTCGAGCTGATGGCCGTCGGCGCCCTGCAGACGGTGCCGGCGCTGGCGCTGCTCTGCTTCATGATCCCCTTGCTGGGGATCGGGACCGTGCCCTCGCTGGTCGCCCTCTTCCTCTACGCGCTCCTGCCGATCGTCCGGGCCACCTACACGGGGCTCGCGACGCTCGACGGCCGCCTGCTCGAGATCGCCGGCGTGCTCGGCCTCGACGGCTGGCGCCGCCTCCTGCGGATCGAGCTGCCGCTCGCCTCCATCAGCATCCTGGCCGGCGTCAAGACGTCCGCGATCCTCACCGTCGGCACCGCGACCCTCGCGGCCTTCATCGGCGGCGGCGGGTACGGCACGCTCATCGTCCGCGGCCTGGCCCTCGACGACGTCGGCACGATCCTGGCGGGCGCCGTGCCCGCGGCCGTCATGGCGCTGCTCTTCCACGGCCTGTTCGAGCTGGTCGACCGCCTGCTCGTGCCGCGCGGGCTTCGCCTCACGCTCGCCCGCCCCGCGTGACGCCGGCGGCGGCGAGGGAGCCGGACGGCGTCAGGCCCCGCCGGGCGGGTCGAGCAGGCGATTGAGACGGCCGCAGAGGGCGATGATCTCCTCGGCGTGACCGGGGAACCACGCCCGCATCCACTCGGGCCGCTCGAAGAAGGCGAGCGGGGGCTGGCCGGCGCGCCGGATCGCGCCGCGCCGGACCAGGCCGCTGGCGTTGATGAAGCTCACCTCGTCCAGGATGCGGCCCGGCGCGGCGAACCCCGGCGTGATCGGGCAGAGCGCGGCGATCGAGGGCAGCGTGTCGGCGACGCAGCGCAGGCAGAAGGCGTGGGTGCGCGCCCGGACCGCCGGCGACAGGGTCTCGAGGATGGTTCGCATCGTAAGGCCGGAGAACACGGTGTCGTCGACGAGGGCGAGGGACGCCGCGCGCTCGACGCCGGCGAGCTGCGCGGCCAGCGGCGTGGGGGCGGTGCTCACGAGGCGGTACCCGCCCCGCCCGTCCTCCTCGCGCGTCACGTCCACGCGGCGCACGACCGGGAACCACCCCGTCCGCGCGTGCAGCTGACCGGCCACGCGCTCGCCCGCGCGCCCGATGCCGATGGTGAGCGCGAACGGTGCGTGGGGGCCGCGCGCGACGAGGCCCTCGATCTGCTCGGCCACCGTGAGCACCACCACGCGCTCGGCATCGCGCCGCACGGCGGCCAGGAGCGCCTCGACCAGGGCGAGCGCCGGCGAGCCCTGGCCGTGCCGGTCCCGCACGTCGTCGGTGAGGTCGTCGTGGACGTAGAACCGCCTGGGGGTCGGCGTCGTCCCCGCCGGCGCCACGGCGCCGGCGGTGTCAGGCGGCACGAGGGGCCACCCCGGCCACGACGAGGGCGAACCAGTCGCGCGGGTCGGTGAGCCACCGCTCGAGGCGGAGGCCGGCCGCCGCCAGCATCGTCTCCACCGACGGGCGCGTGAATTTGTACGAGCTCTCCGTCCAGATGCTCTCGCCGGCCTCGAGCTCGACGCGGAGCCCGAGGGCGGGCACGCGGACGGTCTGTGGCGTGTCGGCCACGAGATGCATCTCGATGCGATCGGCCATCCCATCGTACCGGACGTGGTGGCGGAACGCCCCCGGCTCGAAGTCCGCCCCGAGCGCGCGGTTGATCACCGTGAGCACGTTGCGGTTGAAGGCGCGCGTCACGCCGGCGGCGTCGTCGTAGGCCCGCTCGAGGACGGCGACGTCCTTGACGAGGTCCACGCCGAGGAGCAGCTGGTCGTCCGGGCCGAGGAGGTCGCGGACCTGGGCCAGGAGGTTCTCGCGCGCCGGGGGGTCGAGGTTGCCGATGGTGCTGCCGAGGAAGAGGACGAGCCGGCGGCCGACGGGCGGAGGCACGTGGACGAGGTGGCGCTCGAAGTCGCCGATCACCGCGTGCACGTCGAGCGCGGGGTGGGCGGTCATGAGGACGCGCGCGGCCGCCGCCACCGTCTCGGCGTCGACGTCGACCGGCGTGTAGCGCAGCCGGGCGCCGGCCTCGGCGCCGGCGGCGAGGAGCCGCCGGGTCTTGACCGAGAAGCCGGAGCCGAGCTCGACCAGGTCGCGCGGCTGCAGCTCGCGCACGAGGGCCGGCCCGTGCGTCGCGAGGAGCGCGTCCTCGACGCGCGTCAGGTAGTACTCGGGCAGACGGGTGATCTCGTCGAAGAGCTGCGAGCCGCGCGCATCGTAGAAGTACTTCGGAGGCAGCCAGCGCGGCCGCGCGCCGAGCCCCCGCTGGACGTCCTCGGCCATCGTCTTGAGCCGTGCGAAGGCGTCGGCATGGATCTCCACCCGGTAAGTGCCCACGTTCGTGCCTCGTCGCGCCGGAGCGCCGTGTTTCCCTCGGCGACCGCGCCCTCAGGCGTCGGCCGCCAGACGGATCCCCGAGAACTGCCAGCGGGCGTCCGGTGGGAAGAAGTTGCGGTAGGTGGCCCGGACGTGGTCGCCCGGGGTCACGCAGGAGCCCCCGCGCAGGACCATCTGGTTGACCATGAACTTGCCGTTGTACTCGCCGACGGCGCCGGGCAGCGGCCGGTACCCGGGGTAGGCGGCGTACGCGCTCTGCGTCCACTCCCACACGTCGCCGAACACCTGGACGAGGCCGCCGCCGTCGCCGGCGGCGGGCAGGGGATGGAAGACCCCGGTCTCCTGCAGATTGCCGCGCACGGGCACGGCGGCCGCCGCGTGCTCCCATTCCTGCTCGGTCGGCAGCCGGGCGCCGCGCCAGCGCGCGTACGCGTCGGCCTCGTAGTAGCTGACGTGCGCGACGGGGGCGTGCGCGTCGACGGGCTGCAACCCCGCGAGCGTCTGCACCCACCACGCGCCGTCGCGGCGCTCCCAGTAGAGCGGCGCGCGCCAGCCCCGCTCCTGCACGGTGCGCCAGCCCTCGGAGAGCCAGTGCGCCCAGGTCTCGTACCCGCCGGCGTCCATGAACTCCAGGTACTCGCCGTTCGTCACGAGCCGGGCGGCGAGCCGGAACGGGCGGAGGTGGACGAGGTGGCGCGGCCACTCGTTGTCGAAGGCGAACCCGCGGCCGTCGTGACCGATCGGGTGAAGGCCGCCCGCGAGCTCCTGCCAGCCCAGGGTCGGCGTGGCGACGCCGGGGGCGGGCGCCGTCGCGTGGTACGCCGGGCGGAGCGGGTTGACGGCGAGGGTGTACTTGATGTCGGTCAGGATCAGCTCCTGGTGCTGCTGCTCGTGGTTCAAGCCGAGCGCCAGCGAGGGCTCCAGCTCGCGCAGGGTCTCCTCGCTCGCCGACTCGAGGAGCGCGGCCATGCCCTTGTCGACATGCGCGCGGTACGCGTAGACCTCCGCCACCGTCGGGCGCGATAGGTGACCGCGATCGGGGCGCGAGAACTGGGGGCCGACCGCGTTGTAGTAGGAGTTGAAGAGCACCTGATAGGCCGGGTGCAGCGGCTCGTAGCCGGGCAGGTGCGAGGCGAGCAGGAACGTCTCGAAGAACCACGAGACGTGGGCGAGGTGCCACTTCGTGGGGCTGACGTCGGCCATCGCCTGGACGACGTGGTCCTCGACCCCGAGCGGCGCGCAGAGGCGCTCCGTGGTGCGGCGGACCTCCTGGAAGCGCGCCAGGAGCGCCGTCCGGTCGGGCGGCGCTCCCACCTGTGGGTGGTGCCCGGTCATCCCATCACGATCTCTCCGGAGCGACGTGATCGGAGGACATCTGTCCTCGCCAAGGGGAGGCGGGGTCAGCATAGGCAGACCCGACGGTCGCGCGCAAGGCGCGGCGGGCAGCTATTCGGAGCCCTCGAGCTTCACGAGCTTGTTGTAGAGCCCGATGATCAGGAGCGTCGGGGCCCACTGGCCGACGAAGTTGGCGAGGGCCCGGCGCCCCCCCATCATCAGCATCAGCGAGATCAGCATCGACCCGATGGCGAGCGTGAGATAGGCGCCCGACGGCATCCGCGCCGTCTGCGACTCGATCATCTTGGTGACTGTGCCCTCGCCCTCGCCCAGGTAGCGCTCGGCCGCTTGTCCTATGGCCATGATCGGTCCTCCTCCTGCCGGTGTCGCGACGGGTGCAGCGGTGTGCAACCCGGACGCCATCACGGCTCGAGGAGCGCGCGGACGGCGGCGACGATGGCGGCGCGACCGATGCCGTGGCGCTCGAGCAGCAGCCGTGGCGGCCCGCTGCGGGGCACCTCGCGAACCGCGAGGTGGTGAACCGCGATGCCGACCGGCGCCAGGGCCTCGCGGACCGCGTCGCCCAGCCCGCCCTCCGCATAGTGGTCCTCGACGACGAGGATGCGGCCTCCCACCGCGCGTGCGGTGGCGCGCAGCGCCTCGACGTCCACCGGCTTGACCGAGTAGAGGTCCACGACCCGCGTGGCGATGCCGTGCTCGCCGAGCTCCGCGTGGGCGGCGAGCGCCTCGTGCACGGTGATGCCGGCGGCCACGACCGCGGCACGGTCCGCGTCCGTGGCGCGCAGGACGCCGAGCCCGCCCACCCGGAAGGCCGTGTCGTCCGCGTAGACGGCCGGGGTCTTCGGGCGGGTGGTCCGGATGTACACGAGGCCGCGGTGGGCGGCGGCGAGCTGGACGCAGGCGTGGGTCGCGAGCCCGTCGGCGGGGTAGAGGACGACGGCGCCGGGCAGCGCCCGGAATAGCGCCAGGTCCTCCAGCCCCATCTGCGAGGGGCCGTCCTCGCCGATGCTGACGCCCGCGTGGGAGCCGCAGACCTTCACGTCGCTGCCCGAGATGGCCGCCATCCGCAGCTGGTCGGCCGCGCGCGTGAGGAAGCACGCGAAGGACGACGCGAACGGCACCCAGCCCTGGGCGGCCAGGCCTGCCGCCGTGCTCACCATGTTCTGCTCGGCGATGTAGGCGTCCAGGTAGCGCTCGGGGTGGGCGTCCCGGAAGCGCTCGGCGAAGGTCGAGTTCTTGACGTCGCCGTCGAGCGCGACGACGCGCGGGTCGGCGCTCCCGAGGCGCGCGAGGGCCTCGCCGTAGGCCTCGCGGGTCGCGATCTCCCCCGGTGCGGGCAGAGGCTCGAGCCCATCGCCGCCCCGCAGGGGAGCCGGGGCCGGCCGGCGCGGGCGCGGGATCGCCGGCGGGGGCACGTGGTGCAGGCGCGCCTGGAGGGCCGCGATCGCCCGCTCGGCGGCCTCGGCGGGCAAGGGCTTGCCGTGCCAGCCCTCGCGGCCCTCGATCTCCGGGATGCCCTTGCCCTTGATGGTGCGTGCGATGACTGCGGTGGGCGCTCCCCGGGCGCGGGGGGGCCGCCCCCCCGCCGGCCCGCCCACGGCCCGGGGGGGGGCGGGCCCCACCCCCCCACGCCCCCCGCAGCGCGGGCACCACCAGGGCCAGGACGTGGCCGTCCACGACCGCCGCGCG
>JAICGY010000180.1 GCA_025922915.1 Candidatus Methylomirabilota bacterium
AACCTTTGCCATTCGTCGGGTAGACCGTGCGGAACCGACGTGCCCACGTATCATCGCGATCGGTATGAGTGCGTTCGCGCTCGAGGACGGCGTCGTCTACCATACCTATTCCGCGTATGCGCCCGACGCCGCGACAGCTCCCGGCGTACGCCTGGTCGCGAGAGCTGCGACAGTTCGTAGGAGGTCGGATGGCTCCACTGGTTTCGCCAGGTGCAGATCGAAGCCGGCCGCGAGCGGCGGGGGAGGGTATCTTCGGTCCAATTAGCGGCAGCCGCGGCGACACGGCTTGACGGCTCCGGCGCGCTGGAAACAGGCGGGAAAGGCGCCCGACCGCTGGTCGGTTGCCCGGCTCTCAGCTATGATTCGAATCAGTGCGGTTCTGAGTGGCCTCGTCTGCCGGCTGATCCACCACCCTGCTGGCGGAGTAGGGCGATGTTGCGGTTTCCGGAAAGTCTGCCCCCAGGGTTATCACCGAGACCCTAACCTCGCCACTGGCGGTCGAGACCGCGATACTGGATGGCCTCTGCGCAGTGCTCGGCGGCGAGCGTTTCGGCGCCGGCGAGATCGGCGATCGTACGGGCGACCTTGAGCACGCGGTCGTGGCCCCGGGCGGACAGCCCGAGGCGGTCCATGGCCGCGGCGAGGAGCCGCTGGGCGTCGGGTGGGGGCGAGCAGAAGCGGCAGAGGTGACGCGACGTCATCTCGGCGTTCGCGCGCAGGCGCGTGCCCGCGAAGCGAGCGCGCTGGCGCGCGCGGGCGTCGATCACGCGGGCGCGCACGGAGGCCGAGGGCTCGGTGGCGGCCGCCGCCTGGAGATCGACGGCCGCCAGCGCGGGCAGCTCCACGTGGAGGTCGATGCGGTCCAGGAGGGGGCGCGAGAGACGGCCCAGGTAGCGCTGGCGCTCGGCCGGCGTGCAGAGGCAGCGGTCGAGCGAGGGACAGCCGCGGCGGCACGGATTGGCGGCCCCGACGAGCTGGAAGCGGGCGGGGAAGTGAGCCCTCCCGCTGGCCCGGGTGATGACGACGCGGCCATCCTCGATGGGCTGGCGGAGCGACTCCAGGACGTGCTGCTGGAACTCGGGGAGCTCGTCCATGAAGAGCACGCCGAGATGGGCGAGCGTCACCTCCCCGGGATGTGGGGGGGTGCCACCGCCGATGAGGCCTGGCACGGAGATGGTGTGGTGTGGCGCTCGGAATGGGCGTCGATCGATGAGCTGGCCGCGCCTCGGGAGTAACCCGGCCACGCTCCAGATCGTCGAGATTTCGAGGACTTCGTCAGCGGACGGCGGGGGGAGGATCGAGGCGAGTCGCCTGGCCAGCATCGTCTTGCCCCCGCCAGGAGGGCCCACGAGCAGGAGGTTGTGGCCGCCCGCGGCGGCGATCTCGAGCGCCCGCTTCCCGTGCGCCTGTCCGCGCACGTCCGCGAGGTCCAGATCCTCGGCGTGGTCTTCGGCGGCTGTCGGCGCGGGGGGCGCGACCGGCTCGGCCTGGCCGGTGAGGATGGCCACCGTCTCGGCCAGCGTGGTGGTTCCCACCACGCGCAGGCCGCTGACGGCGGCCGCCTCGGCGGCGTTGTCGCGGGGCACGACGAGGCCGGCCATCTCGCGTCGCCGGCAGGCGACGGCGACGGCGAGCACGCCGGGCACGGGCCGGATCTGACCGTCGAGGGCGAGCTCTCCGACGACGACGAACGAGCCGAGCCGCGCCTTCATGGCGCCCGTGGCGGCGAGGATCCCGAGGGCGATGGGGAGATCGAAGGCCGCCCCTTCCTTGCGCACGTCGGCGGGCGCCAGGTTCACGGTGATGCGGTCGCCCGGGAACGTGAAGCCGGAGTTGCGGATCGCGCTGCGGACCCGCTCCCGGCTCTCCCGCACCGCCGAGTCCGGCAGGCCGACCGTCGTGAAGGCGGGCAGCCCCGGGGCGACGTCGACCTCGACGCGGACGAGGGTGGCCTGGATTCCGCGGAGCGCGGCGGACAGCACCCAGGGGGGCGGCATGCGCGGATTCTTCCGGCCTGCCGGCGGACCGTCAATGTCCGGGAAGCGATACGGCCGGTACAATGGGCGCGTGCAGCGGACGCTCACCGTGCGCACGACGAAGGCGCGCGAGGTCGTGGACCTCACGCCTCAGGTGGAGGAGGCGGTCGCGGCCGCCGGCGTGCGCGAGGGCCTGTGCACGGTGTTCGTGCGCCACGCCACCGCCGCCGTCGTGATCAACGAGAACGCGGATCGTGGCTTCCGCCTCGACCTCCTGACGGCCCTCGACCGGCTCTTCCCCGAGGGCGTCTGGGAGCACGACAAGGTCGACGACAACGGGGCCGCCCATCTCAAGGCCGCCGTGCTCGGGCCGTCCGAGACCGTCCCCGTCCGCGCCGGCCGGCTGCTGCTCGGCACCTGGCAGGGGATCGCGCTCGTGGAATGCGACGGCCCCCGGACCCGCGAGGTCGTCGTCGACGTCCGCTGATCGCGGGCCGCCCCGCCCTACTCGTTCAGCCGGCGGCGCAGGAACCCCAGGAGCCCCTGGGGCAGGAAGATGACCATCGCGGTGAAGATCAGGCCGACCGGGATCAGGTAGTACTCGGTCAGGAAGCGCGAGAACGCCTCGCGCATCAGCCAGAAGAAGGCGGCGCCCGCCACCGGGCCGACCAGCGTGCCCATGCCGCCCATGACGTTGAAGATGACGACCTCGCCCGAGATCAGGAAGAACACGAAGTCGGGCGCGACGAACTTGTTCTGGATGGCGTAGAGGGAGCCGGCGAGGCCGGCAAAGAGCCCCGACAGCATCACCGCCACCATCTTGTAGCGCTCGACGTGGTACCCGATCGCCCGCGTCCGGGGCTCGTTCTCGCGGATCGCCTGGAGCACCTTCCCGAACGGCGACTGGGTGACGCGCCGGAGGACGAGGTACGACAGCACGACCACGGCCAGCACGAACCAGTGCAACGTCTCGCGGCTGAACCGGGTCTCGAAGAGGAACGGGATCGAGAGGGGCGGCTGCCGGAACGTCAGGCCGTTCTCCCCGCCCGTCACCTCCGTCCAGGTGAAGATGATGACGTAGAAGATCTGCGAGAACACCAGCGTGGTGATCGCGAAGTAGATGTCCCGCAGGCGGGTCGCGAAGTAGGCGACGAAGATGGCCACCGCGGCCGCACCGACCAGGCCGAAGCTCATGGCCAGCCAGAGGTTCGGCGGCAGCAGGAGCAGGGCGGCGGCCGTCCCGTACATCCCGAGTCCCAGGAAGGCGGAGTGCCCGAACGAGACCATCCCCGTGTAGCCGATCAGGATGTCCGAGGACATGGCGAGCAGCCCCCAGATCAGGATCTCGGTCACGAAGCGCTCCCAGAACGGCGGCAGCAGCGGCGGGGCCACCGCCAGCGCCGCCACCACGACCGCGAAGCCCGTCCAGAAGGTCAGGTTCCGCGATCCGCTCATTTCGGCGTGGGCACGAACAGCCCGGTTGGACGGATGAGCAGGGTGAGGATCAGCACGATGAACGAGACGATGACGGCCTGGGCCGGGCTCACCCACAGCGAGGCGAGCGCCTCCAGCAGGCTGATGAAGATGGCGGCCAGCACGGACCCGGCGAGGTTCCCCATGCCGCCCACGACGACGACGATGAAGGCGCGGAGGATCACGTCCAGCCCCATCGCGTGGTTGATGCCCACCAGGGGCGCGTACAGCACGCCGCTGGCGGCGGCCATGGCGGAGCCGATGGCGAACACCATCGTGTAGACGAGCGGCACCGGGATGCCCATGGCGGCGGCCATGACCCGGTCCTGGGTCGTGGCCCGGATCCAGATGCCGTACTTGCCGTACTTCATGAATAGCCACAGGGCGAGGATGATCGCCGCCGACAGGAGCGCGATGACGACGCGGTACCAGGGGAACTGAAGGTGGAAGAGCGCGAACTGGCCGGTGAACGGCTCGTCGATCTTCCGGGCCACGGGGCCGTACTGCCACAGCGCGTAGTTCTGCAGCACGAGCGAGATGCCGAACGTGGCCAGGATCGTCGTCAGGGGGTCGCGGCCGAGCAGGGGACGGAGCGCCGTCACCTGCACCACTGCGCCGAGGGCGGCGATCGTCAGCGCCGACCCCCCCAGGGCCAGCCAGAAGTTCCCGGTGGTCAGCATCACGGTGGTGCCCATGTAGGCACCGAGCATGTACAGCTCGCCGTGGGCGAAGTTCACGACGTCCATGATCCCGAAGATCAGCGTGAGCCCGGACGCCACGAGAGCCAGGATCATCCCGATGATGACCCCGTTGAGCAGCTGGATGACCAGCAGTTCCCAGGGGATGACCACGGTTCAGACTCCCAGGTACTGGTGGATCATGGTCTGGTCCTCGCGCAGCGCCTCGGCCGGCGCGTGGTGGCGGACCTGCCCCTTCTCCATGATGTAGACACGGCGGGACACCTCGAGCGTCATGGGCACGTTCTGCTCGACCAGCAGGATCGCCACGCCCTCGCGGTGCAGGACGTCGACGATGTGCCGGATCTGCGTGACCATGCGCGGCATGAGCCCCTCGGTGGGCTCGTCGAGAAGGATGATCTTGGGCTCGAGCATCATCGCCCGCGCGATGGCGAGCATCTGCTGCTCGCCGCCCGACAGGGTGCCACCGGCCTGGTTGCGTCGCTCCCGGAGCACGGGGAAGTTCTCGTACACCTTCTCGAGGAGCTCGGTCTTCCGCTGCTCGGTGATCCCCCCGCGGTCGAGCCCGGTCCGGAGGTTCTCGTAGACCGTGAGCAGCCGGAAGATGCGGCGGTCCTCGGGAACGTAGGCGATGCCCAGATGGGCGAGCCGGTGGGGAGCCCAGCCGCCGATGTCGCGCCCCTCGAACACCACGCGGCCCTGGGACGGGCGGACCAGCCCCATGATCGTCTTGAGCGTGGTGCTCTTGCCCACGCCGTTACGGCCGAGCAGCCCGACCACCTCGCCCGGGCCCACCTCGACGGACACGCCGTGCAGGATGTGCGACTTTCCGTAGAACGTGTGGACGTTCTCGAGGGTCAGCATCACGTCTTGAGGTAGACCTCCTGCACGCGGGCGTTGGCCTGGATCTCCGCGGGCGTCCCCTCGGCCAGCACCTCGCCGTAGTGGAGCACGGTGATCCGCTGCGCGAGGCCCATCACCACCTCCATGTCGTGCTCGACGATGAGGATGGTGAGGTTCGCCGAGATCCGCCGGATCAGATCCACCGTTTGGTGGGTCTCAGCGATGCTCATGCCCGCCGTCGGCTCGTCCAGGCACAGGAGGCGGGGCTCGGTGGCGAGCGCGATGCCGATCTCGAGGTTCCGCTGGGCCCCGTGGGACAGGTTCGCGGCCAGCTCGTTCTCGTGCTCGAGGAGGCCGACCGCCCCCAGCGCGTCCCGGGCCCGGTCGATCACGTCCGTGTAGGCCCGGTGGTGGCGGAGGAGGCTCCAGGAGTGGTGACGCGACTGGGCGGCGATGCGCACGTTCTCGAGGACGGTCGCGCCGGGCAGGATGTTGGTGATCTGGTAGGAGCGGGCGATGCCCTTCTTCGACGTGCGGTGCGGCGGCAGCCCGGTGATCTCCTCCCCGGCGAGGAGGATGCGTCCGGAGGTCGGGCGCAGGACACCCGTCACGCAGTTGAAGAGCGTCGACTTCCCCGCGCCGTTGGGCCCGATGATGGCGCGGATCTCGCCCCGGGGCAGGCTCACCGTCACGTCGCTGAGCGCGGTCAACCCCCCGAACCGCACGGTGAGCTTCTCGGTCCGGAGGAGCGGGGCGGGGCTCCGGCCACCATCGGCCGGAGCCCCCGCTCCCCGTGACTCGTCGGCGATCACCCTAGGCGAACTTGCAAGCGGGCGGGAAGATCGTCTTCTCCTTCGGGATCACGTTCACGATCTGGTGCTTGCCGCCCTTGATCTGGAAGATGAACTCCCGGATGAAGGCCTGATGATCCTCCTTGCGAAGGGTCTTGTCGCCCTGGGGGAAGTCCTCGCTCTCCTTGACCTCCATCCCCTCGAGCGCCTCGATCAGCTTCATGGAGTCCTTGCGGCCCTGGAAGCCCGACTTCTGGATGCCGAGCTTGACGAAGTTCATCGCCTCGTAGTTGGACTGCACGTAGCGGTCCGGCAGCGGCCCGCTCGGATCGATCTTCTTGAGGGCGGCCTTGGCCGTCTCGAAGAACTTCTTGTGGTGGGGCGTGTTCAGCGGCGGATCGAGGACGGGCACGTACCGGTTGATGCCGTGGAAGCCCTCGATCTTCTCCCCGAGGGCCGGCAGGTTCGTGGACTCCGCGATGGCGCCGTCCCCGGCGATCTTGTACTTCTTGCTGAGCCCCAGGTCGTAGGTCTGGTTGCCGAAGGCGACGCCGCCGGGGCCGAAGAAGATGCCGAAGAGGCCGTCGAAGCTGCCGGAGATCTTGGACAGGAAGGGCGTGAAGTCGGCGGTCCCGAGCGGGATTCCCGTGGTGCCGACGATCTCGCCGCCCGCTTTCTTGATCTGCTCGACGTACGCGTCGCGCGTCGACTGGCCCCACGCGTAGTCGTAGAACGCGATGTGCCACTTCTTGCCGAGCTGGCTCACCAGGAACGGCGCGAAGGCCACCGCCTGGGCGGGCGCGTAGTCGAAGGGCCGGAAGGAGTACCGGCTGCACTTGCTCGTCGTGATCGTCGTGTCCAGGCACACGCCGATCATGTTGACGATCTTGTGCTCCTCCCACACCGGCATACAGGCGATGCAGACGTTCGAGAGGAAGCCGCCCTGGTGGAGGTCGACCTGGTCCTCCACGGCGAGCTTCTCGGCGCGGCGCCGGCCGACGTCGGGCTTCGACTCGTAGTCGCCGACGATCAACTCGATCGGCCGGCCGTTGATGCCCCCCGAGCCGTTGATCCGCTCCACCGCCATCTGGGTTCCGACGAGCGCGGTCTTGCCGCCGGCGGCGGCCGTCCCCGACAGGGGCTGCAGCGTGCCGATCTTGTAGGGCTTGGCCTGCCCGAACGCCGCGCGCCAGGGCGCGGGCACGAGCATGGTGGCGCCGAGCGCTCCCGCGGCCGAGGCCGACAGGCCGAGGACCCGACGCCGGGTCGTCTTGCCGCTCCACCACATGTCCCTCGCCCAGGGTTCGTCCTGCCATCGCTCGGCCATGGTTCTGCCTCCTGTGCAAGCCCGTGACCACGGGCCGCGGGGTGCCGGAAAGGTTGCTCCTACTTACACCAAGCGGACAGCGGGCGCAAGCCGCCGGCCCGGTTCGCCCGGGCCGGGAGGCGATCGACGGGCCGCCGGGAGGCCGGTTCCCGGGAGGCTCTCAGCCGGGGTACTTGGCGGCGCGGAGCGCCTGCCGGATCGCCTCCCGCTCGGCGGCCGGGACGGGGGTGAGCGGAGGGCGCACGTGCGCCGCCGGGATCCGCCCCAGCGCGACCAGGGCCTCTTTCATCCGGTTGTGCATGTCGACGAAGGGGGGCGCATAGAACACGCGCACCAGCGGCTCCAGCCGGTCGTTCAGGGCTCGCGCGCCGTCGAGGTCGCCCTTCTGGCAGGCGGCGAACAGCTCCACCTGCAGGTCGGCCGCGACGCTGCCCATGCCGGAGATCGCCCCGTCGGCGCCCAGCAGGAACGTCGCCATCAGGGACATCGTGAAGGAGGACAGCATCGCGACGGGCCGGCCCGTCGCGCGCAGCGCCCGGAGATTCCGCTCGAAGGCCACGATGTCGTTCGACCAGTCCTTCACGGCGACCACCTGGGGGATCTCGGCGAGCCGGGCCAGCGTCTCCGGGGCATAGCCGATCCCCGAGGCCGGCGGATACTCGAAGACGACGATCGGCACGTCGGCGCCGGCGGCCACCTCGGCGACGTGCCGCAGGGCCATGTCGGGCTTGATCTGCGCGCCCCACATGAAGAGGGTCGGCGGGAAGAGCAGGATGCCCGCCGCGCCGGCGTCCCGCGCATCGCGCGCCAGCGCGACGGCCTCCGCCGTCCCGTCCGCGTAGACCCCGGCCACGACGGGCACCGCCCCCGCGACCTCGTCGACCGCGATGGCCAGGGCGCGCCGGCGCTCGTCGCGGGCGAGCGACGAGACCTCGGCGGCGTGGCCGTTGGCGACGATGCCGGTCACGCCGCGCGTGTCGGCGAGCCACCGGAGATGCTGCCGGTAGGCGGGCTCGTCGATCGAGAGGTCGGCCTTGAACGGCAGCAGATTCGCGGGCATCACGCCGGAGAACCGCAACGGCTCGCGCATGGATGTCTCCTACCAGCCGGAGATGGTGTCCAGGACCTCCCTGGAGGATACGACACGGCCGAAGGCGCGCGCCACGATGTCGAGGGTGACCCGCTGCACCTCCGGCCAGAGCGTCGCCACCCCGTCCTCCACCACGGTCACCCGATACTCCCGGTTGAAGGCCCCGACCACGGTGGCCAGCACGCAGACGTCGGTCATCGTGCCGGT
>JAICGY010000181.1 GCA_025922915.1 Candidatus Methylomirabilota bacterium
ACCGTGCCCACGACCCGTTTCGAGACGGCGTGCGCCTCGTCCCACGCGGCCTTCCGGCACGCGGTCATGGACGTCGCCTCCGGGACCTCGGACGTCGTGCTGGTCGGCGGCGCCGAGCGTGTGCTCAACGTGACGACCGAGGAGTCGACGGAGTACTTCGCGTATGCCTCGGACGCGCGCTGGGAGCAGCCGCTCGGCCTGACCTTCCCGGGCGTGTTCGCGCTCGTCGCGCGGGCCCACATGGCGCGCCACGGCACCACCGAGGCCCAGATGGCCTCGGTGGCCGTCAAGAACCACCGCCACGGCGTGCTCAACCCCAAGGCGCAGTTCCAGAAGGAGATCACGCTCGAGCAGGTGCTCACCTCGCCGCTCGTCGCCGACCCGCTGAAGCTCTACGACTGCTGCCCGTTCACCGACGGCGGGGCCGCGCTCGTGCTGGCCTCCGAGGAGGTCGCCCGCAAGGCGCGGCGCCCGATCTGGGTGCTCGCGTCGGCGGCGGCGTCGGACTGGATGCTGATCGGGGACAAGCGCGATCTCTCCCGCGTGCCCGCCACCGAGCGCGCGGCGGCCGCCGCCTACCGCCAGGCCGGCCTCGGGCCCGGCGACGTCGACGTCGTCGAGCTCCACGACTGCTTCACGATCGCCGAGATCGTGGCCACCGAGGGGCTGGGCCTCTTCGAGCCGGGGGCCGGCGGCCTCGCGGCCGAGAAGGGCTGGACCAGCCTGGGCGGCCGCATCCCCGTGAACCCGTCGGGCGGGCTGAAGGCCAAGGGACATCCGATCGGCGCGACGGGGGCGGCCCAGGTGGCGGAGATCGTGACCCAGCTCCGCGGCGAGGCCGAGCGCCGGCAGGTCGAGGGCGCGCGGGTGGGCCTCACCCACACGCTCGGCGGCAACACCGCCACCGTCCTCGTCTCGCTGTTCGGACGCGAGTGAGCGCGTGACGAGCCGCGAGTTCCTCGAGCGGGCGGGGGCGGGCGAGCTGATCGGGATCCGCTGCACGAAGTGCGGGGATCTGGCCATTCCGCCTCGCGAGCTGTGTCCGGCGTGCCATCACCGCGGGTGGGAAGAGGCGCGCCTCTCCGGCGAGGGCACCATCGCCTCGTACACCGTCATCCGCGTCGCACCGCGCGGCCACGCGGGCGACGTCCCCTACGCGATCGTCGCCGTGCAGCTGAGGAAGGGGTCGGGCTGCTCGGGCGCGTGATCGACATCCCCCTCGACCGGCTGGCCGTCGGCCTCCCGGTGCGCTTCCGGCCGATCGCCACGGGCGGCCCGGCGCCCCCCCGCATCGGCTTCACCGCCGCCTAGAGCGCCTACACCACCGGCCACCGCGGGGCGATGGCGGCGGCGAGGCCCGTGCGCGCGAGGATCCCCGGCGCCCGGCGGCGGGCCTCCTCCACGATCGCCGGCTCGTCGAGCGACAGCGCGCGCCCGCCCTCGACCAGCACGCGGCCGTCGACGATGACGGTGTGCACGCTGCGCCCGGTGGCGCTGTAGACGAGGTTGGCGACGGGGTTGTAGAGCGGCTGCCACTCGGGCCGCGCGGCGTCGAAGAGGACGAGGTCCGCGCGCCGGCCCACCTCGAGCGCGCCGATCTCCTGCTCCATCAGCGCGCAGCGCGCGCCGTGGACGGTGGCCATCTCGACCACCCGCTCCGGGGCCAGCGCGGCCGCGTCCTCGCGGACTTCCCGGTAGCCGCCGGCGATCAGGAACATCTCCTGGCAGAGGTCGACGATCCCCGACGACGCGTGGTCGGAGCCCAGGCCGACCGCGACCCCGGCCTCGAGCAGCTCGGGGACGTGGCCCTCCCGGAGGTTGCCGTAGGCGTTGTGCAGGCTCGAGGAGGGCGCGGCCACCACCTTCACGTCGTGCTCGCGCAGGAGCGCCCGCTCGCGCTCGGTCGCCCACCCGCAGTGCACGAGGAGGAGATTCGGGCCGAGCACGCCCAGGCGCGCGAGCCGCTCGATCTCCGTCGTCCCGTGCTGGGCACGGGAAGACTCCATGGTGTCCCGGGCGAAGCAGGCGTGGGTCTGCAGGCCCACGCCGTGGCCGTCGGCCAGGGCCTTCAGGCCGACGATCAGGGCGTCGGTGGAGTTGTTGAGGCCCCGGAACTGGCACCACGCCCGCACCCGGCCGTCGTGGGCGCCGTCCAGGGCCTCGACGGCCGCCGCCGCCCGCGCCAGCGCCTGGTCCGTGGTCTCGACGAAGGCCGCCGGCAGCCGGCCCATCGCGGAGCGCGTGACGTCGAACGACGAGCGGGCGACCACGCAGCGCATGCCGGCCGCGGCCGCCACCGCCGCCGTCGCCGCCGGCTGGTAGTTCCCGGCGTCGATGAAGGTGGTCACGCCGTTCTTGAGCAGCTCGAGCACGCAGAGCGCGATGCTCGCGCGCGCGTCGTCCGCGTCGAGCGCCGCCTCGTAGGGATACATGCGCTCGAAGAGGAAGCGCTTGCTGCCGACCTCGTCGGCGAGGCCGCGGCTCAGCTGGAACGTCGTGTGGATGTGCGCGTCCACCAGCCCGGGGGTGACGACCATGCCCCGCGCGGAGACGACCCGGGGCGCCGGGTGGGCGGCGGCCACCTCCGCGGTGCGCCCGACGCCGACGATGCGGCCGCCGGCGACGGCGACGGCACCGTCGCGCACGATGCGGCGGTCGCGGTCCACGGTGAGCAGCCAGTCGGCGTGGTCGATCCGGAGGTCGGCCATCACGCGGGGGCGCCGCCGAGATAGGCGCGCTGCACGGCCTCCCCCGCGGCCAGCTCCGCCGCCGGGCCCTCGAGGACGACGCGGCCAGTCTCGAGGATGTAGGCGCGGTCGGCGACGGCCAGTGCCTTGCGGGCGTTCTGCTCCACGAGGACGATCGTCACGCCCTCGCGCTTGAGCCCGGCCACGACGTCGAAGATCGCGCTCACGAGCCGCGGGGCGAGCCCGAGCGAGGGCTCGTCGAGCATGAGCACCTCCGGGCGGCCGACGAGCGCGCGGGCGATCGCCAGCATCTGCTGCTCGCCGCCCGAGAGGGTGGACGCGATCTGGCGCCGCCGCTGGCGCAGCACCGGGAAGCGGTCCATCGCCGCCTCCAGGGCATGCGCGTCGTCGGCCCCGCGCGCGTACTGCCCCATCAGGAGGTTCTCCCAGACCGTCATGCGCGCGAGCAGCCCGCGCCCTTCCGGCACGAGGGTGATGCCGGCGCGGGCCACCCGGTGCGCGGGCCATCCGGTGATGTCGCGGCCCCCGAGGAGCACCTGCCCCGCCTCGGGCGCCACCGAGCCCGCCACCGCCCGGAGCAGGGTCGACTTGCCGGCGCCGTTGGAGCCGAGCAGCGCGACGACCTCGCCGCGCTCCACCGCGAAGGAGACGGACTTGACCGCCCGGATCTTGCCGTAGGAGACGGACAGGTCGCGCGCGGCGAGCACGCTCACCTCACCCCTCCTGGCCCAGGTAGGCCTCGATCACGCGCGGATCCTTCTGCACCTCGCCCGGCGTGCCGTCGGCGATCCGCTGGCCGAAGTTGAGCACGGTGACCCGGGTGGACAGCCCCATGACGAGGCCGATGTCGTGCTCGACCAGCACGACCGTGCACCCGCCGTCCACGATCTCGCGGATCAGCCGGTTCATCCCCTGCTTCTCGGTGGCGTTCATCCCCGCCGCCGGCTCGTCGAGCAGCAGCAGCGCCGGCTCCGCGGCCAGGGCCCGCGCGATCTCCAGCCGCCGCTGGTCGGCGAGGGGGAGGGCCTCGGCCGGCTCGCCGCCCCGGGTTGCGAGGCCCACGCGCTCGAGCAGGGCGGCCGCCCGCGCGCGCGCGTCCGCGTCCTCCGGCAGCCGGCGCAGGGGCACCCGGGTCCACGCGCGAAGCAGGCCGGCACGGGTCCGGCAGTGACGTCCGACGAGGACGTTGTCGAGCACGGTCATGCCCGGGAACAGGCGGATGTTCTGGAACGTGCGGGCCACCCCGAGCGCCGTCCGCCGGTGCGGCCGCAGCGTGTCGAGCCGGACGCCCCGGAACAGGAGAATCCCGGCGTCCGGCGCCAGCACGCCGCTCACACAGTTGAGGAGGGTGGTCTTGCCGGAGCCGTTGGGCCCGATGAGCGCGTGGACGGCGCCGGCCTCGACGGTGAGGTCGACGCCGTCCAGCACGCGGAGCCCTCCGAACGACTTGGAGACGCCGCGCAGCTCCAGCAGCGTCACGCGCCCGTCGCTCAGTACTCGACCTTGACCAGCTGGCTGTCCTTCACGGTGAGCACGGTGGCCTTGCCGGTGCCGTCCCCGTTGGCGTCGATCGTCGTCAGGCCGGTGATGCCGTCGAAGTCCTTCACCTTGGACCAGCCCTCGCGGATCCGCGCCCGGTCGGCCTCGAGGTCCCCCGGCTTGTTGGTGACCCCCGACGTCTCGATCACGTGCTTCATGATGTAGACGTTGTCGTACGAGCGCATGCCGCCGTAGTTCGGCTTCTTGCCGCCCGAGCGCTCCATGAACTTCTTGAGGAAGGCGGCCGTCTTGGGCTTGGGGTCGTCCGGCCAGCCCGCGGAGCCGATGATGGTGCCCTCGCCCTCCTGGCCGGTGAGCTTCGCGAACTCCGGCGAGCCCACGCAGGCGCTGCCCAGGAAGGGCTGCTTCATCCCCTGCTTGCGCGCCTCCCGGACGATGTTGGCCGCCTGCTGGTAGCAGGCGCCGAGCGCGATCCCGTCGGGGTTGACCGACTTCGCCTTCGTGATCTGGGCGCTGAAGTCGATGTCCTTGGTCTGGTAGGTCAGGACTTCCTTCACCTCGACCCCGTACTTCTTGAGGAGCGCGGGCAGGACCTTGCTGCCCTCCGCGGCGGAGACGGCGTCGGCGGAGTCGTAGATGATGACCGCGCTCTTCACGCCGTAGCGGTCCTTCCAGATCTTGATCGCGGGATCGAGCTGCTTGTCGCTCGTCAGCGTGTTGCGGAACGCCCACGTCGAGAGCGCGGAGATCCCCGGCTTGGCCGAGCACTGGGAGACGATCATCGTCTTGAGGCGGTCGAGGAGAGGGGCGAGGGCCTCGAACTCCGAGGAGAAGCAGGGGCCGAGGATGGCGAGGACCTTGTCCTCGAGAATCAGCTTGCGGGCCAGCGAGATCGCCGGTCCCACCTCGGTGCCGGTGTCCTGGATGCTCACCTCCACGGGGACGCCGCCGATGCCGCCGGCGCGGTTGATCTCCTCGACCGCGATCTCGGTGGCGATCTTGCTGTGCTCGCCCCACTCGGCGCCCTTGCCCGTGATCGAGTAGATCGCCCCCAGCTTCACCGCCTTGCCGCCCAGCCCGGCCGCCGGGACCCCCCGCGCGAGCAGGCCGACGACGGCGATGGCCATCACCACGACACAGAGCCAGCGGTACCTCATCGCGCTCCCTCCTTGAGCGGCCGCGGGACCAGGCGGCGCACCGCCTCCACGAGGCGGTGGTCGACGAGCCCCTGGGGCCGGACGACCATCACGACCAGCATCGCCACGCCGTAGAGGGCGAGGCGCCACTCCTTGAGGAACCGGAGCCACTCGGGCAGCAGCGTCAGCGCGGCGGCGCCGACGAGCGCGCCCCAGTACGTCTCGAGGCCTCCCACCACCACGAACGTGAACGGCATCACGGAGCGATGGAACCCGAACTCCTCGGGCTCGATGAACTGGACGTAGTGCGCCCACAGCGCGCCGGCGAGCCCGGCGACGGCGGCGCCGACGCTGAACGAGACCAGCTTCGCCCGGGTGACGTCGATCCCGATGACCTCGGCCGCGAGCTCGTCCCGCTTGATGGCGGCGAAGGCCCGCCCCACCCGGGAGGACGCGGTGCGCGCGGCCAGCACCGCCACCACGAGCGCGAGGGCCGCCACCAGCGGCAGCGTCGTCACGAACGGCATGCCGCGGAACCCCTGGGCCGCCCCCGTCGGCTCGAAGTTGAGGAAGAATACCCGAACGATCTCGCCGAACGCCATCGTCATCAGGACGAGGTAGATGCCCCGGACCCGCAGGGCCGGCAGCCCGACCAGCGCCCCCACCCCGGCCGCCGCCGCCGTCCCGAGGGCGAACGCGGCCGGCCACGGCCACCCCTGGGCCGCCGTCAGCCAGGAGGACGCGTAGGCCCCGATCGCCATGAACCCGCCCTGGCCGAGCGACAGCTGTCCGGCGGACAGGGGGAAGTAGAGCGACAGCGCCAGGATCACGTTGATCCCGAGCTGGACCAGGACGTCCTCGAAGTAGGGCCCGAGCACTCAGTCCCTTCGCTGCACGCGCAGCCCCAGGAGCCCCTCCGGCCGCCACAGGAGGATGACCATGACCGCCCCGAACGCGAAGGCGTCGCGGTAGGACGAGGCGAGATAGGCGACGCCGAGGACCTCCAGCACGCCGAGCACCACGCCGCCCAGCATGGCGCCCGGCACGTTGCCGAGCCCGCCCAGGAGCATCACGACGAGCCCCTTGATGCCCATCTGCACGCCGATGAACGGATGCACCGAGTTGTAGGCGAGGCCGACCAGGACACCGGCCGCCCCCGCCAGCGTGGAGGCGACGAAGAACGTGATCAGGATGACGGCCTCGACGTTCACGCCCAGGAGGCCGGCCACCGCCGGGTCCTCGGCGGTGGCGCGCACCGCGCGGCCCGCGCGCGTCCGCGCCAGGAAGAGGTGGACCGCGGCCATCAGGGCCAGCGCCGCCGCCAGGATGAAGACCTGCACGGACGACACGCGCAGGGGCCCGACCTCCCAGAGCGTGAGCGTGATCGTCGCCGGGAATCCCTGCTGCTCGGGGCCGAAGTACCAGCGCGCCGTCTCCTGCAGGGCGATGCCGGCGCCGATGGTGGTGGCGAGCGGCGCCAGGTGATGCGCGCCCCGCAGCGGGCGGAAGGCGACACGCTCGATGAGCAGGCCGAGGAGGCCGGTGGCCAGCATCGCGGCCGCCAGCGCCAGCATCACGTTGCCGGACAGGTGCGTGGCCACGACCAGCCCCACGAAGGCGCCGATCATGAACACCTCCCCGTGCGCCAGGTGCAGCATGCCGAGGACGCCGAAGATCAGCGTGTAGCCGATGGCGATGAGCGCGTAGACGGCCCCCAGCATCACCCCGTTGACCAGCTGCTGGGCGAGCATCCGGCGTCCGCTCTAGCGCTGTTCGCGCAGCAGCGTGGCGGCGGCCTGCACGGCCTTGACGATCCCGTGATAGCCGGTGCACCGGCACAGGACGGCGGATAATCCCTCGCGAACCTCCGCCTCGGTGGGGTCCGGATTCACGCGCAGGAGGTCGAGGGCGGTCAGGAGCATCCCCGGCGTGCAGAAGCCGCACTGCAGCCCGTGGTGGTCGCGGAAGGCCTGCTGCAGGGGATGCAGCGCGCCGTCGCGCATCAGCCCCTCGACCGTCGTGATCGCCGCCCCGTCCGCCTGCACGGCGAGCATCAGGCAGGAGCGCGCGGCCTCGCCGTCCACGAGCACCGTGCAGGCGCCGCAGATGCCGTGCTCGCAGCCGACGTGCGTGCCCGTGAGCCCCAGGTCCTCGCGCAGGAAGTCGACGAGGAGCTTGCGCGACGGGCAGCGCCCCTCCTGCGGAACGCCGTTGACGGTCAGGCGGACCGGGACCTCGCGCTCCATTCAGGACGATCCTTCCAGGGACGCGAACGCGCGGCGCAGGGCCCGCGTCGTCAGCACGGACGTCAGGTGCCGCCGGTAGTCGGCGGAGGCGTGCACGTCGCCGTCGGGCTGGACGAGCTCGCGCGCCCGCTCGGCCGCGGCCGGGATCGCCGCCGCGCCCCCCGCCTCGACGATCTCCTCCGCGGCGCGGAGCCGCAGCGGCGTCGGGGCCGCGCCCCCGGCGGCGAGGCGCACGCGGAGCGCGCCGCCGTCCCGGGCCACGACCGCCGCGATGCCGACGATCGCGAAGTCGCCGTGGCGGCGGGCGAACTCCTCGAACGCCGATCCCGCGCCGGCGGGCGGCGCCGGGATCCGGACCTCCACCAGGATCTCGTCGGGGGCGAGCGACGTGGTCAGGTACGTCTCGAACAGCGCCGCGGCGGTCACGACCCGCTCGCCGCGCGGGCTGCGGGCGACCACCTCGCCGCCGAGCGCCGCCAGCACCGTCGGGTACTCGGCGGACGGGTCGGCGTGGGCGATGGAGCCGCCGATGGTGCCCCGCGACCTGATCGGCAGGTGCCCGACCCAGCGCGTGGCCTCGTGCAGGAGCGGCAGCCGGCGCGCCACGGCCGGCGACCGCTCGATCGCCCGCTGGCGGGTCATGGCGCCGAACGCGAGCGTCCCGTCGCGCTCCTCGATCCCGGCCAGCGCGGGGATGCGGTTGAGGTCGACCAGCGCGGCCGGCCGGACGAGGCGGAAGTTCAGGAGCGGCACCAGGCTCTGCCC
>JAICGY010000182.1 GCA_025922915.1 Candidatus Methylomirabilota bacterium
ACGGCGTCGGTGTACTTCTCCTCGGACGTCGCCAACCCCGACACCTACACGAAGTTCTACACGGACATCCAGATGTACACCACGACCATGACGCAGCCGGACCCCGAGCTGTTCATGAACCAGTTCACGTCGTGGGAGATCGCGTCCAAGGACAACAAGTGGCAGGGCCGCAACATCACCCGCTGGCGCAACGAGGAGTACGACAAGCTGCACAAGGCGCAGGAGACCGAGCTGGACCCGGTCAAGCGGGCCGCGCTGTTCATCCAGATGAACGACCTCGTCATCCAGAACGTCGTCGTCATCCCGGTCGTGTTCCGGCCGCGGGTGGCCGCCATCAGCACCCGGCTCCGCGCCGAGCAGAGCGGCTGGGACTCCGACTTCTGGAACCTGCCGAACTGGTACCGCGAAGGCTAGCGGCGGACGGGGGCGGGGGGTGAGGGAGGGGGTGGGCCGTCCGGAAGCCCACGAGGCCCAAGGGCGTTCCGGATGGCCCACCCCCTCCTCATCCCCGCCCCGTCGCCCTCGGCCATAGGACGAGGCGGGCATGGGTAGGTATGTCGTCAGGAGGTTGCTGGTGGCGGTCCCGGTGCTGGCCGGGATCAGCCTCATCCTGTTCACCATCCTGGCCCTGGCCCCCGGGGATCCCTTCGAGGAGCTGGCGACCAATCCCAACGTGCCGGCCGAGGTGCGCATGAACCTGCGCGCCAAGTTCGGGCTCGACGACCCCGTCCACGTGCGCTACGTCCGCTGGTTCACCTCCATGATGCGGGGCGACTGGGGCTTCTCCTTCGTGAGCCGCGTCGACGTCGACGACCTGATCCTCCAGCGCCTGCCCACGACGCTCTGGGTGCTGGGGGCCGCGCAGCTCCTCGGCATCCTCGTCGCGCTCCCGATCGGCACCCTCTCGGCGATCCGCCCCTACTCCGTGTTCGACCAGGTCGCCACCACCCTCGCTTTCATCGGCTTCTCGCTGCCGACCTTCTTCACGGGGATCCTGTTCATCCTGTTCTTCAGCATCTACCTGGACTGGCTGCCGTTCATCTATCGCGCCGACATCAACGAGACGGGCTGGCGCTGGCTGTGGGAGCACGCGCGCCAGGCCGCCATGCCGGTGGCCGTCCTCGGCCTCTTCCAGGGCGCCGCCCTCACGCGGTTCGTGCGGTCGGCGGTGCTCGACGTCATCCGGCTCGACTACATCAACACGGCGCGGGCCAAGGGGCTGTCGGAGCGGGTGACGGTGGTCAAGCACGCCGTGCGGAACGCGCTCATCCCCGTCGTCACGCTGGTCGCGCTGCAGATCCCGGGCATCTTCACCGGCGCCGTGATCACGGAGCAGATCTTCCGCGTCCCGGGCATCGGCTCGCTGCTGATCTCGGCGATCCTCGCCAACGACACGCCGGTCATCATGGGCATCACGTTCGTCTTCTCGTGCCTCGTCGTGCTCTTCAACCTGGTGGCCGACCTGCTCTACGGCTGGCTCGACCCCCGCATCAGCTATCGATGAGCGAGAGCGCCCGGTCCGAGGTCCTCGCCCGCCCGGTGGCGCTGGTGACCCGCCGGCCGTCGACCTCGCTCTGGGGCGACGCGTTCCGCCGCTTCCGCAAGCACCGCCTGGCGACGTTCGGCGCGGTCGTCCTCACGATCATGGTGGTGGCGGTCCTGGCCGGCCCGTTCGTCTACCGCGTGCCCATCGACGAGATCGACTTCAAGGCCAAGCTGGAAACGCCCTCGATGGCACACCCGTTCGGCACCGACGACCTCGGGCAGGACCTCCTGGCGCGGATGCTCTACGGCGGCCGCATCTCCCTCGCGGTCGGGATCATGGCCATGCTCATCGCGCTGACGCTCGGCGTGGCCGTCGGCGCCACCGCCGGCCACCTCGGGGGCACCGTCGACCACGTCCTCATGCGGCTCACCGACCTCTTCCTGTCGCTCCCCCAGCTCCCCCTGCTCCTGCTGATCGTCTACCTCTTCCGGGACACGCTGAAGAAGCTGCTCGGCCCGGAGGCCGGCGTGTTCGTCCTCATCGTGGCCGTCATCGGGGGGCTGCGCTGGATGCCGGTGGCGCGGCTGGTGCGCGCGCAGTTCCTGTCGCTCCGCGAGAAGGAGTTCGTCGAGGCCGCTCGCAGCCTGGGCGCCCCGCCCTTCCGGCAGGTCCTGCGCCACATCCTGCCGAACGCCATGGGCCCGGTGATCGTGGCCGGCACGATCGACGTCGCCGCCGCCATCATCGCCGAGTCGTCACTCTCGTTCCTGGGGCTGGGCTTCCCGCCCGACATCCCGACGTGGGGGCGCATCCTCTTCGACGCCAAGGACAACCTGGACTTCGCCCCCCACTGGGCCCTCTTTCCGGGCACCGCGATCTTCCTGGCCGTCCTCGCCATCAACTACATCGGCGACGGCCTGCGAGACGCGCTCGATCCGCGCAAGGTGCTCGGGGGCCGCACGGGCGCCGCCACGCCCGCCGCGAAGGACAGCGTCCCGGAACCCGCCCTGGCCGCCCCGGCGGACCCCTGATCCCGCCCGCCGACGACCTCTGCTTCACCGCGGCGACGCGCCTCGTGGCGCTCTACCGCCGCCGCGCCGTCTCGCCGCTCGAGGTGACGCGCGCCATCCTGGCCCGCATCGAGAAGGTCAATCCGGCGCTCAACGCCTACTGCACGGTGGCCGCGGAGTCGGCGCTCGCGGCGGCGCGGAGGGCCACGGCCGCCCTCGGCAAGCGCGGGGCCCGCCCGGGCCCGCTGCACGGCGTGCCGGTCTCCATCAAGGACCTGACGCCGACGAAGGGCATCCGCACGACGTGGGGCTCCCGCGTCCACGAGCACGACGTGCCGGACCACGACGGCCTGGTGGTCGAGCGGCTGAAGGCCGCCGGCGCCATCGTCCTCGGCAAGACCAACACGCCGGAGTTCGGCGCCGGCGCCAACACCTTCAACGCGGTCTTCGGCCCGACCCGCAACCCCTGGAACCCCGCCCTCACCTGCGGCGGCTCCACGGGCGGCGGCGCCGTCGCCCTCGCGACCGGCCTCGGCCCCCTCGCCCAGGGCTCCGATCTCGGCGGCTCCCTGCGCCTGCCCGCCGCCTTCTGCGGCGTCGTCGGCTTCCGGATCTCGCCCGGCTGCGTCCCCGTCTGGCCGACGGTGCTGGGCTGGGACCCGCTGAGCGTCCAGGGCCCCATGGCGCGCACGGTGGCCGACGTCGCGCTGATGCTCTCCGCGATCGCCGGCCCGGATTCCCGGGCGCCGATCTCCTATCCCGTCGACGTGCGCGCGCTCCTCGCCGCCGTCGGGCGCCCGAGCGTCAAGGGGCTCCGGATCGCCTGGGGCGGCGATCTCGGCGTCACGCCGGTCGATCCCGAGGTCCTGCGCGTCACCGAGGACGCGCTCGGCGTCTTCCGCAGGCTCGGCGCCCGCGTGGAGGCCGCCCACCCCTCCTTCGCGGAGGCCGCGGAGATCGTCCGCACCACGCGCGGCCTCTCGATGGTCGCGCGCCACGCCGAGAAGCTCGCGCGCTGGAAGCCCGTCATGCAGGACAACCTCGTCCGCAACATCGAGGAAGGGCTCGCGCTCACGCCGGCCGAGATCGGCGAGGGCGAGCGGCTGCGCACCGCGCTCTTCCACCGGGTGCGGACGTTCATGGAGCGTCACGAGGTGATCGTCACGCCGACGGCGCCCATCCCCCCGTTCCCCGTGGAGACGGTCGCCCCCCGCGAGATCGGCGGGGTGCCGATGCGGAGCTACATCCAGTGGGCGCTGCTGACCTACGCGTTCACGCTGGTCGGCGCGCCGGCCATCTCGGTCCCGTGCGGCTTCACGCGCGACGGCCTGCCGGTCGGCCTGCAGATCGCCGGACGCTGGCGCGACGAGGCCACCGTGCTGCGGGTCGCCGCCGCCTTCGAGGCCGCCCGCCCCTGGGCCCACCTCCGGCCGCCCGCGATCTGACCGGCGTCATCGGCGCGGGTCGGGCGAGACGGACAGCACCGGGGCCGGGTGGCACCCTCCCTCGAGAACGTCGAGCCAGAGCGTCATGCCCATCTCCCGGTAGAGCGCGGCGGCGATCCCGAGACGGCTTCCGGCATCGCGGCGTCCTCGTCGCCGCGCGAGACGTCCGAGGCCGGCGTGGCAGTGCGCGACGAGGGGCCGCATGCCCCGCTCGGTGGCGATCGCCAGCGCGTCGCCGTAATGCGCCTCGGCCGCCGCGTCGTCGCGCGCGGCATCGTGGGACCGGATCTCGCCCAGGAGCCGGTGCGCCCAGGCCTCGAGGCCTCGTTGACCGTGCTCGTGCCCGATCGCCACGCACCGGGAGGTGACCTCGAGCGCCCGCTCGATCTGCCCGTCCAGGAGACAGGCCCAGCCCAGGCGGCTCAGGAAGGCGGGCTGGTAGAGGTCGCGCGCCTGGGCGGTCGCCTGCGCGTCGTCGAGGAGCGCCAGGCCCTCGGCCGTCCGTCCGGACAGCGCCAGGCAGAGCCCCTGCTCGCGCCGGAGCTGCGCCTCGAAGACGTCGACGTCCCACTCGCGAGTGACCCGGCATGCGCGCTCGAGTACCGTCCAGCCGTCAGCCAGCCTTCCCTGCATGATGTGCAGCGTCGCCAGGCACAGCGCCGCGTGGGCGAAGGCCAGCGGCTGCTGGGCGGCGTCGGCCAGCGCGAGAGCTTCCCGACCGAGCGCCGTCCCCCGCTCGAACTCGCCGAGGTGCATGTAGACGATCGGCAGCGACGCCCGGGCCATGTGGGTCGGCGTGGAGACCATGCCGCAGAACTCCTGTCTTCTGTCTACCGCAGTGGCCTCCAGGACCCTCGCGAAGCTCTCCGCCGCGAGCCGGTACTGCCCGGCCGCGGAGAGGCAGTGGCCACGGGCCAGATCGATACCCACAGCCAGCGCCACGTCCGTGGATGGCGCGCCCGCGGTCCGGGCCCGCTGCGCGGCGGCCAGTGCCTCGACCGGCCGCCCTCGCATGTTGCGCTCGAACGCCCGGTACAACTCGACCCAGGCAAGCCGCGCGCTGTCCCCGAGACGCCGGGCCCCGGCTTCGGCCTCGTCCAGAACCCGCGCCACCGCCGTCAGCTGGCCGAGGCCGAAGAGCGCCCCGCGCATCTCCAGCCGTGCATCCACGTCCTCTTCCGCCCTGGCCTCGCCCTCCGGCAGCGCCGCGATCGCCCGCAGCGCCTCCTGGAAGCACTCGAGAGCCTCGCGCCGTGCCGAGCGCGCGAGGGCCTGTCGCCCGGCGGCCCGGAAATGCCTCGCCGCGAGCGGCCAGAGGCCGGCCTCTCGCGCATGCACGGCGATCGCGGCGTGGTGTGGCTCGAGCCGGCCCGCGTAGACGGTCTCGAGAGCGCGCGCGACCGCGCCATGGACGAGACCGCGGCGCGCTGGCAGAAGCGCGGCCAGGATCGCCTGCCGGACCCGATCGTGCGTGAACGTCAGCCGATCGCCGATCTGGCGCACGAAGCGGCGCTGCACGAGAGTCTCGAGACCGAGCACGGCGTCCGCCTCCGGCAGCCCGCTCGCGCCCTGCACGACGCCGAACTCGAACGGGCGCCCGATGACGGCGCCGGTCACCGCAAGCGCGCGTGCCGTCTCCGGGAGGCGCGCCAGCCGGGCCGCGATCAGCTCCTGGACTCGCGGCGTGACGGGCAGCGCGTCGGTCGGTGACACGGCGCCCTCGGCGATGCCCCGGATCGTCTCGATCACGACCCAGGGGTTGCCCTCGCTGGCCCGCCACACCGCCTCCGCGACCGCATCGGTCACGACCCCGCTGGGCGAGGACGCCCGGCGGGCCAGCGTGACGGTGTCGCTCCGAGACAGCGGCAGGAGCTCCAGGCGGGCGAACGACGGCTCGCGGGCCAGCTCGTCCAGCGCTGTCCGCACGACCGGCGGCCCTGGCTCCTCGTCCCGGAGGGTGGCGACGAGAAGGACCGGCGAGTCACGCAACCGCCGCGCCAGGAATGGCAGGAGCCGCACGGTCATCTCATCCGCCCAGTGCAGGTCCTCCAGGATCAGCACGAGTGGCCGGCCCCCCAGGCCACGGACGAGCAGAGCCAACGCCTCGAACAGGCTGCGATGATGCTCCGAGGCCGGCGCCGGGCTTCCCTGGGCCAGCGCGGGGACGAGGCGGCCGAGGGCGGCCCGAGCTGCGGGCGGCAGAGCGCCCACGAGCTCGCCCTCGCGCAGGGCGCCCGAGGTCTCGATCGCCTCGATCCAGGCCCCATACGGGAGGATCTGCTCGCTCTCGTAGGCATGCCCGACGACGGTGCGGCCGCCCGCGCGAGCCACAACGGCGGCGACCTCGGACAGGAGACGGCTCTTGCCGACGCCGGCCTCCCCGACGATGAAGGCCATCCGAAGCGTTCCCCCGGCGGCCTCGCGGGCGAGCGCGCGCAGGCGCGCGAGCTCGAGCTCGCGTCCGACGAGCGTCGGCGCGCCGGCAGGACGCCGTCCAACGTGGCCGCGTTCGCTCTGGGCCGCCCGGGGGGCGCTTGCCCGTTCCACGCCGGCGAGCCGCTGATAGAGCTCCCGCGTCTCCGTCGACGGCGGTGCGCCGACCTCCCGCGCCAGCGCAGCCACGCACGCCTGGTACTGCCGCCGGACGCCGGAGGCCCGGCCCTGGCGAGCCTCGAGCTGCATCAGCGCACGGTGCGCCGCCTCGTCGCACGGGTCGAGCGCGAGCAGCCGGCCGGCGACGAGGGCGGCCCGCTCCGGGTGGGTCCGGCTCTCCAGGCGAAGGAGACGGCCGAGGGCCGACGAGACGACGACCCGCAGCCGCTCGCGCTCCGTGCCCAGCCACGCGACGAAGGGCGCGCTGTCGACCGCGAGGCCCTGGAGGAGCTCGCCGCCGCACAACGTCAGCAGCGTGCGGAGCGACGCGCCATCCTGCCGCGCCGCCAGCCGCTCGACCTCCCACACGTCGACCTTGACGTGACAGGGGTCGAGGGCGAGCGCCTCGGGACCGACAACGAGGACGGCCGGCGCGCGCGCCAGCCCGCCCCGCAGCACACGGATGGCCTGTCGCAGATTCTGCCGCGCCTGCGCGTCGGGCACGTCGTCCCAGAGCAGCGTCGCCAGGCGCTCGCGAGGGTGGGGAGCACCGGGGCTGAGCGCCAGGTACGCGAGGAGCGCGCGCGGCTTCCGCTGCCGCAGCACGAGAGGGGCGCCGGAAGCAAACGCGCCGCGGCACCCACCGAGCAGGGTCAGCGAAAGCGAGGGAGCGGTCATGCAACCTTCCTCCTCGATGGAGGATCACCGTAGCACGGGAAGGCCCCCTGGAGGGTCACCCTAGCACCGGGGAGGCTCCCTGGGCCAGCGCTGCGTGCCGCCTCACGCGCGCGTCACGCCGGTGTCACGCCCGTCTCACGCCTGCCGTGAGAATCGAGACCCATGCGCACCCGACGGGCACTCCTGGCGCTCGGCATGGCTGCGGTCAGCGTGGGCTTCCGGCATGTCGACCTCGAGCACGCGCCACCGCGCCCGATCGAGCACCCCGGCGGCCCGGCCGCCGCCTGCCAGGCCGACGGACCGGACTGGCCGGCCCCCGGCTCGCGCTGGACGCTACGGCGCGTGGGAACAGGCTCGTACGGCGCCGAGACCGGCACCATCGTCGTCGAGCTCCTCGGCCGCCGCCGGTGGCAGGAACGCGACGTGGTCGCGCTGCGGGAGGGACCGATCACCGTGTACGTGGACCTCGCCCACCGCCTGGTGGCGCGCGTGCAGCGCAACCGAATCGTCGCGCGGTACCAGCCGTACGAGGCCATCCTCGCCTGGCCGCTGCACGTGGGGCGCTCCTGGCACGACGAGCACGTGGCGGCCGAGGCGGGCGAGGGCGAGCCGCGCGTGGTGACGGCGACGTACCGCGTGCAGGCTCTCGAGGAGATCGAGGTGCCCGCCGGCCGTTTTCAGGCCTTCCGTGTCGTCCGCGCCGACGCCGTCGAGCGGATCGCCCGCTGGTGGAGCCCCGATCTGGGCATCGTCGTCAAGCTGCACCGGGAGCGCAGCCCGCTGCACCGGCGGGGGCCGGGCGTGCTCGACGAGCAGCTCGTGTCCTACGAGTTCGTCGCCGCGGCCGACCCGTGACGGGTCAGCGCGCCGCGCGGCGGGCCAGGCCGAGCGCGATCATCACCCCGTAGAGGTGGTGCGCCTCGTGCAGCAGCATGAACTCCACGAAGCGCGTCACGTCGACCTCCCCGAGGACGGGATGGCGCCCGGTGCGCCGGGCGTCGGCGGCGGAGAGCCCGCGCAGCCGCTCGATCACGCGGCCACGGGTGGCGCGCAGGCGGGCGACGATCTCGTCGACGGGCAGGCCGATCCACGCCGGCCACTCCGGGTCGTCCTCCGCGCGGTAGCG
>JAICGY010000183.1 GCA_025922915.1 Candidatus Methylomirabilota bacterium
CCGGCCGGCCACGGCGCGAGCCGCACCGCGGTCAGCAGCTCGTCGTCCTGCCGGGCCGTCTCGTAGGGGCCCCGCACGAAGTCGGCCACGGGCACCTCCCGCTCGCCCGCGCGGGTGGCCAGCCGCACGACGGCGTCGAAGGCCAGGAAGGCGGTGGCCAGGTCGCTGTGGGGGTCGGCGAAGGCGAGATTGCCGCCGACGGTGCCCACGCTGCGCACGCGGATGTTGGCCACGTGGCGGGCGACGCCGGCCACGAGCGGGCAGCGCGCGTGCACGAGCGACGCCCGCTCCACCGCCCGGTGGGTGGCGGTGGCGCCGATCACCAGGTGGCCGTCGTCGGCCTGGATGGCGTCCAGGCCGGGCACGCGCTTGACGTCCACCAGGCTGGCCACGCGGAGCAACCCCTCCTTGAGGAGCAGGAGGATCTCCGTGCCGCCCGCGTAGAGCGCGGCGTCCTGCCCGTCGCGGGCGAGGACGTCGGCGGCCTCGGCGACCGTGGTCGGCCGGTGGAGCGCGAACGGACGCAGCACGCTCAGCCCTCCACCGCGCGGCGCAGCCGCGCCCCGAACTCGTCGACGAGCTCCTCGGCCTTGCGCTGGATGACCCCGTGGCCGAGCGCGCCCAGCCGGCCGAGGATCTTGCCCTCCGCCTCGATGCGGAGGCGGCTGCCGGCCTCGCGCGGCGCCACCGCGAGGTGGATCGACATGGCGACGGTCGCTCCCAGCGCCCCGTCGCGGCCGCGCGCCTCGAGCGTCAGCAGGCTCGGCGGCTCCGCGCGGGCCACGGTGACCTGCATCGGCACGCTGAGGGAGATCGGCCCCACCCGCTGGGTCATGCGCGCCTCGTAGCGCCGCCGGGGCTCCACCTCGCGCGCTTCCGCGCACCCGGGCACGCAGGCGACCATCCGCGGCACGTCCCACAGTGTCTCCCACAACCGCTCGGGCGGCACGGCCAGATCCAGCTCGCGCTCCACGCGCATCAGGACCGCGCCGCCCGCGCCGCCGGCGTGACCGGACGCCCCCAGCCCGCCGGGCCCACCGGGACCCCGTCGCGCATGACCACCCGGCCGCGCACGATGGTGCACACGGGGCGCGCCGCGATCTTGAATCCCTCGAACGGCGTGATCTTGCTCTTGGAGTGCAGGGCGGCGGCCCGGATCTCGCCCGGGGCGTCGAGGTCCACGATGACGACGTCGGCGTCGGAGCCGACCTGCAGCGCCCCCTTGCGCGGATACAGGCTCCAGGCGCGCGCCGGGCTCGCCGCCGAGACCTCGACGTAGCGCTCGAGGGTCAGCCGGCCCCGCTGCACCTCGGTGAGCATGAGCGGCACCGCCGTCTCGACCCCCGGAAAGCCGGACACGGCGTGCCAGATGTCCGGCAGGGTCTTCTCCTCGACGGTGTGCGGTGAGTGATCGGTGGCGATCATGTCGAGGGTGCCGTCGCGCAGCCCGGCCCACAGCGCCTCGGCGTGTCCGGGCGCGCGCACCGGCGGGTTCATGCGCAGCACCGGGCCCAGGCGCCCCATGTCCGCGCTGCTCAGCAGCAGGTAGTGCGGGCAGGTCTCCGCGGTCACGTCGACGCCCCGCTGCCGGGCCGCCCGCAGGATGGGCAGCACGTCCTTGCAGCTCTCGTGGCAGACGTGCAGCGCCGCGCCCGCCCACTCCGCGAAGAGGACCGCGCGGGTCACCGCCTCCACCGCGCAGATCTCGGGCCGGGACTCGACGTGGGCCAGCGGGTCGGTGCGGCCGGCGGCCTTCAGCCGGCTGATCAGCCGCTGCATGATGCCGTTGTTCTCGGCGTGCACGGCGACGCGCAGGCCGAGGCGCGCGGCCCGCTGGAACGCCTCCAGCATGACGCCGTCGTCGGGAGCGGGGATCGCCCCCACCGTCTCGCCCATGTAGCACTTGAACCCGATGACGCCGTGCTCGGCCAGGCCGGCGAGCGCGTCGAGGTTGTCCTGCCCCAGGAGCCCGAAGATGCCGTAGTCCACGCGGGCCCCGCGGGCGGCGCAGCGCTGCTTGAGCGCGAGCGCCTCCACCGTCGCTGTCGGCGGCCGCGTGTTGGGCATCTCGAGCACCGTGGTCACGCCTCCGCAGGCCGCCGCCGTCGTCCCCGACTCCCAGTCCTCCTTGTACTCGAGACCCGGCTCGCGGAAGTGCACGTGCGAGTCGATGACGCCGGGCAGCAGATACCGGCCGCCGGCCTCGATGACCTCGCGGCCGGGGGGCAGCGCCTCGTCGGCGGCGACCGCGACGATGCGCTCGCCGGCCACCGCGAGACCGCCGCGCACGCGGCCCTGGGGCGTCATCACCGTGCCGCCCCGGATGACGAGGTCGGCCGTCATGGCGCGGTGGCGCCCACCGGCCGCAGGATGTCCTCGGCGACCATCTGGAGGTACTCGACGCGGGCCTGCGCGTCCCGCGGCAGCGAGTACATCGTGAAGCCGACGCCGTCGAGGCCCATCGCACGCCCGCGCTGGATCGCCTCCACGCAGTCCCCGGGGGCGCCGTAGACCGCCCAGTCGTCGAGGCTCGCCTCGAAGCCCAGCCGGAGCTCCACCATCGTGCGCTCCTGCATGTCCCAGGCGCGGTACTGGCTGAACGTCTTGTCGAGGAACTCGCGGGCGGCGTCGGCGGCGGCCGCCTTGCTCTTGCCCACGATGAGGCTGCGCGAGGCGAGCACCACGCCCGGGCCGGCGCCGGGCCGGGCCGCGCGCGTCTCGCGGAAGACCGCGGCGAGCGACGCGACGTCGCGCCAGCCGACCTGCGGGCCGAAGAAGACGCCGTCGGTGAGCCGCGCCGCCCGCTGCGTGGCGGCCACGCTCTGGGCGGCCATCTCGAGGAACGGCCGCGGCGTCTGGTACGGCCGGTAGCCCATCCGGGCGTTCCGGAGCGTTGTGTAGCGCCCGTCGAGGGTGACCTCCTCGCCGCTCCAGAGCCGCGTCATGACCTCGAGCGACTCCTCGAGCTTGGGCGCCCGGTCCTTGCGCGTCACGCCGGCCGCGGCCAGCTCGGTCTCGCGGTAGCCGAGGCCGACGCCGACGTCGAGCCGGCCGTGGCAGATGTGGTCGAGCGTGGCCAGGCTCTCGGCCGCGTCCACCGCGTTGAGCAGCGGCAGGATCAGGACGTTCGTCTTGAGCCGCATGGCGCCGGCCTCGGGGGCGAGCCGCGCCAGCACCGGGAACGGGTGCGGGAAGAACGACGGGTGGCCGAGCCAGTGGTGCGGCGCCGACACCCACGCGAAACCCATCCGCGAGGCCGCGGCGACCACGCGCACGGCCTCGTCGATCAGGTCGGTGGCGCCCCGGCTGGCCGGGCTCCAGAACGGCGTGAGGTGGAATCCGATGCGCACGCTGGCGGTCCCCCGGCGGTGGCGGCGTTCAGCATTTCGAACGGCGTTCGGCGCGTGGTAGATTGCTACCAAGTCCGCATGGGGCTGTCAAGGAACCCGGCCCGTTCGCGCGCTCCCCAGCCTCCCGCGCACCGTGGCGCCGGGCGCGTGTTCGACATCCTGGAGTTCCTGGCCGACGCGCGGGACGGCTTCACGCTGGCCACCCTGAGCCGCCGGCTCCGCGTGCCGAAGAGCAGCCTGCTGGCCCTGCTCCGCACCTTCGTCGAGCGCGGCTATCTCGAGCAGGAGCCGGGCGGCGCCTACCGGCTGGGCCGGCGGGCGGCGGAGATCGGCCTGCGCCCCGCGCTCGAGCGGCAGCTGCCGGCGATCGCACGCCCCCTGCTCCTCGACCTCGCCGAGCGGAGCGGCGAGAGCGCGTTCCTCGGCGTTCTCGTCCGGGATCCGCCGGAGATCGTCTACGTCGACAAGGTCGAGAGCCGGGAGCGGCTCCGCTACACGGCCGACCTCGGCGAGCGCCGCCCCCTCTACTGCAGCGCGCCCGGTCTGGCCGTCTTCGCCTTCCTGCCCGCCCCCGAGCGTGCGCGCATCCTGGGCTCGCTGGCGCTGCGGCCGTTCACCGAGGCCACCCTGACCGATCGCGCGCAGCTGCGCGCCCGCCTCGACGAGATCCGCCGCGCGGGCGTGGCCGTGAACGTCGACGAGTTCGTCATGGGCGCCAGCGGCATCGCCGCCCCCATCCTCGACCGCGACGGCACCCCCCGCGCCGCCTGCACCGTGATCGGCCCCACCGGCCGCATGCTCGCCCAGCGCGACATGCTGATGCGCATCGTCCGCGCCGCCGCCCACAAGCTCTCCCGCGACCTCGGCCACTCCCCCCCCTGATCTGGGGCTCCGCTGGCGAAGGGGCGGGGGCGGGCCGGGACCGGGGCATCCTCCCCGGGGCCGTGGCTTCTGCGGGTGGACGGCGCCGCCAACGGCATCTCCGTGGCCCGCATACTGCGCGCCACGCGTCGTGGATAGCGTGCCCCGGGGAGGATGCCCCGGTCCCGGCCCGCCCCCGCCCCGGTTCGCCGCCGCGCCCCGGGATCAGGGGGCGAGGGCGCCGGCGGGGCGCAGCACGTCCTCGGCGATCATCTGCATGTAGTCGATGCGCGCCTGCACGTCGCGCGGCAGGCTGTAGATCGTGAAGCCGACCTTGTCGAGGCCCATGGCCGCCGCGCGCCGCAGCGTCTCCACGCAGTCCCGGGGCGCGCCGTAGACCGTCCAGTCGTCGAGCGCGATCTCGGCGGAGAGCTGCAGCGGCGCCATGCCCTTCTCCTGCATCTCCCAGCGGCGGTACATCGCGAAGGTCTTCTCGAGGTACTCCCCGGCGGCCACCCGCGCCGACTCGCGGTCCTTGCCGACGATCAGGCTGCGCGAGGCGCCGACGCTGCCGGGCCCCCGGCCCGGGTCCGCCGCCCGGGCCGTCCGGAACACGGCGGAGAGCTTCTCGATGTCGCGCCACGCCACCTGGGGCCCGAAGAACACGCCGTCCGTCAGCCGCGCGGCGCGGCGGGCCGCGCCCTCGCTCTGGGCGCCCATCTCCAGCGGCGGGTGCGGCCGCTGGTACGGCGTGAAGCCCATGCGGCCCCCCGTGAGCCGCGCGTACCGGCCGGCGAAGGTGACCTCCTCGCCGCTCCACAGCCGCTTCATGAGGCCGAGCGACTCCTCCAGCTTCGGCGCCCGGTCCTTGCGCGTCAGCCCGACCGTCTCCAGCTCCGTCTCCCGGTAGCCGATGGCGACGCCGACGTCGAGCCGGCCGTGGCAGATGTGGTCCAGCGTGGCGACGTTCTCCGCCGTCTCCACGGGGTTGAGGATCGGCAGCAGGAGCACCGACGTCTTCAGCCGCATCGCCCCCGTCTCCGGCGCCAGCCGCGCGAGGATCGGGAAGGGCTGCGGCCACACCGTCGGGTGCGACACCCAGTGCTGCCCGATCGACACCCAGGCGAAGCCCATGCGCGACGCGGCGGCGACGACGGCGATCGCCTCGTCGATGATCCGCGTGGCCCCGCGGTCCGTGGGACTCCAGAACGGCGTCAGGTGGAACCCGATCCTCATGCGTCCTCCCTCGCAGGCGCTTCGCCCGGATGGCCGCGACGGCCTCATGGATACCACGACGAGAGGACGCGCACGGCTCTGGTACCATACGGCCCTCGACCGGACGCGCCCCGCCGATCGTGGCGCGCGCTTCCCGGATCCCGCACCTCGAGGAGGCAGCGTGATGAGAGACGGCGAGCGCGCCACGATCACACGGCGCACGTTCCTCCGGCGATCGACGGCACTCGCGACGGCCGGCGCCCTCGGCCCCCTCCTCCCTCGCGGCGCCCGGGCCCAGGACAGCATCGTGTACGTGAACACGTGGGGCGGCAGCTGGACCGCGGCCGAGGAAGCCGCCTACTTCAAGCCCTTCACGGCGAAGACCGGGATCCAGGTCCGGACGGTGGCGCCGGTCTCGTTCGCCAAGCTCAAGGCCCAGGTGCAGACCGGCAACTACGAGTGGGACGTGTCGGTCATCAACGCCATCGAGCTGGGCCAGGCGGAGAGGGAAGGCCTCCTGGAGCCGATCGACGACAGCATCGTGAAGAAGGAGTCGCTCTGGCCCGGCGCCGTGTGGACGCAGGGGATCGCGACCGTCGCCCTCTCGACCGGCCTGACGTACCGCAAGGACAAGACGGCGGGCGCCGGTCCCCGGTCGTGGGCCGACTTCTGGAACGTCAAGCGCTTCCCCGGCACCCGGAGCCTCTACAACCGCGGCTACACGGCCCTCGCCTACGCCCTGCTCGCCGACGGCGTCCCCGCCGACAAGCTCTATCCGTTGGACGTCGAGCGCGGTTTCCGGAAGCTGAACGAGATCAAGCCGCACATCAAGGTCTGGTGGACGCAGGGCAGCCAGTCCCAGCAGCTCATCCGGGACGGCGAGGTCGACATGATCGCCATGTGGAACGCGCGGGCCACCGAGCTCGCCGACCAGAAGGTGCCCGTCGAGTTCGTGTGGAACCAGGCGGAGCGGCACGACTCGTACTGGTTCGTCCCCAAGGGCACCCCGCGCGCGAAGAACGCCTGGCGGTTCGTCCAGTTCGCGATCCAGCCGCAGCCCCAGGCCGAGTTCTGCCGGCGGCTGTCCTACGGCCCCCTGAACCCCAAGGCCTTCGACTTCATCCCGCCCGAGCAGGCCCGCCGCATGCCGACCTACCCCGAGCACGCGAAGGTCGGCTTCGTCCACGACCCGACCTGGCTGACCCCGAACCTCGCGATGGTGAAGGAACGCTTCGCGCAGTGGCTGGCGACCTAGCCGTCGGGGCGCGGCCGGCCGCCGCGGCCGCCGGCGCGCGCCGACGAGTCGACCTCACGGGCTGGGTGCTGCTGGCGCCCGCGTGTCTCTTCCTGGTCCTCGTCTTCGTGCTGCCCCTGGCGCAGATCCTGGTCCTGAGCGTCACCGAGCCGGCCACGTCCCTCGCCCACTACCGCCGGGTCTTCGGCTCGCCGCTCTACCTGCGCGTCCTGGCCACGACGTTCGAGACCTCGCTCGTCGTGACCGTCGTCTGCCTGCTCCTCGCCTACCCGCTCGCCTACGTGATGGCGCGCCGCGGCGGCGCCGTCGCCGGCACGCTCCTCGCCGTCATCGGGGTCAGCTTCTGGACCAGCTTCCTCGTCCGCACGTACGCGTGGATGGTGATCCTCGGCAGTAACGGGCCGGTGGCCGCGCTGGCGCTGGCGCTCGGGCTCGGGTCGCCGCCGCAGCTGCTGTTCACGACGTTCGCCTCGACCCTCGGGATGACGCACATCCTGCTCCCGTACATGGTCGTGGCGCTCTACGGCGTGATGAAGAACATCGACGTCACCCAGCTCCGGGCGGCGGCCAGCCTCGGCGCGCCCCCGCTCGCCGCCTTCCGCCACGTGTTCCTCCCCCTGAGCCTGCCCGGCGTCGTCAACGGCTGCCTCCTCGTCTTCGCGCTCTGCCTGGGGTTCTACGTGACGCCGGTCCTGCTCGGCAGCCCGCGCGACATGATGATCTCGCAGCTCATCGCGCAGCAGGTCGAGGAGCTGCTCGCCTGGGGCTTCGCGTCCGCGCTCGCGGTGGTGCTGCTGGTCGCGACGGTGGCCGTGATGGTCGTCTACGACCGCGTGGCCGGGCTCGACCGGCTCTGGGGCTGACGGTGCCGCTGCTCACCGTGCTGGCCGTCCTGGTCGCCGCCTTCCTGATCGCGCCCGTCTTCGTGGTCGTCCCGATGTCGTTCAGCACGGCGCCCTCGCTGCAGTTCCCGCCGCCGGGCTACGGGCTCGACTACTACCGCCAGTACTTCACCGACGCGCGGTGGCTGCTGCCCACCCTGAACAGCTTCGTCATCGCCGGGGCCACGACGCTGCTGACGCTGGCGCTCGCCATCCCGGCCGCCTTCGCCATGGCGCGCGCCCGGTTCCGCGGCAAGACGGCGGCGCAGGTGCTGCTCACGGCACCGATGATCATCCCGCTCGTCGTCAGCGCCCTCGCCTACTACAGCTTCCTCGCCCGGCTCGGCCTGCACGGCACCCGCGCAGGCGTCGTCCTCGCCCACACCGCGCTCTCGCTGCCCCTCGCGCTGCTCTGCATCACGGCGGCGCTGAAGGGCTTCGACCGGAACCTGGAGCGGGCCGCGATGAGCGCCGGCGCCGGGCCGCTGCGCACCTTCTGGTGCGTGACCCTGCCCGTCCTCCGGCCCGGGATCCTGGTGGGCGCGCTCCTGGCGTTCCTGCACTCGTTCGACGAGACGGTGGTCGCCCTCTTCATCGCCGGCCGCGACGCGAGCACCCTGCCGAAGAAGATGTTCGAGTCGGTCCGGCTCGAGGCCGATCCCGTCATCTCCGTCGTCTCCACGCTGCTCTTCACCCTCGTGGCCGCCGGCGCCCTCGTCGCCCTCGGCCTGACCCGGAGGACGTCCCATCGACCTTGAGCCCCTGCTGAAGCC
>JAICGY010000184.1 GCA_025922915.1 Candidatus Methylomirabilota bacterium
AGGTCACGCTGATCTTCCCCGACTACGCCTTCGGCCACGACCACCGCGACTTCTTCAGCCGCGTCGCGAAGGCACAGGGCGGGACGGTCAGCGCGCTCATCCCGATCCCGCCGACGGAGACCTCCTTCACGAAGTACTTCCCCCGCGTGCCGGCCGACACCGAGGTGCTCTATCACGTCATGGTCGGCCCGGGGGTGCTGACCTTCGTGAAGGAGATGGGCGAGCACTTCGGGACGCGGCCCCCGAAGATCTTCGGGTTCATCGACTCGCTCGAGGGCGTGGACCTCGCCAGCCCGGGGCTCGACTTCCTGGAGGGGACGTACTTCTGGGAGGCCTTCCCGCGCCACGCGCCCGCCGACATGCCGGCGCACGTGCGCACCTATCGCGAGCGGGTCGGCGTCAACGAGGCGGGGGCCAGCGTCAACGATCCCCGGGACGTCTCGACCTTCTCGCACATGTTCGGCTGCTGGGAGACGCTGCACGTGATCAAGGCGGCGGTGGAGAAGAGCGGCTACAAGAAGCCGGGGCCGTCCGACTACAAGGCGCTCATCGAGACGCTCGAGGGCTTCCAGGCGTTCCCGGAGGGGCTCGAGCATCCCCAGGGGCCGAAGCGGTTCGTGGGGCGGCTCCATCAGGTGTTCGGCCCGCAGGTGATCTCGCGCGTGGACAAGCGGCGGCTCCAGGTGGTGCACCGCACGGCGATCGAGGACTCGATGTACCCGCCCGAGGCCGACTACACCAAGCAGCCGCTCTAGCCCGCGCGCCCGGGAGAGTCGCATGAACTACGGCGTCGTGCTTCCGATCTGGCAGCTCACGGTGGCGGAGGCGGAGTCGCTGGCGATCCGCGCCGAGGCGCTGGGCCTCGACGGCGTCTTCGTCCCCGACCACATCCTCGCCAAGCCCGCCACCACCCAGCACTACGGCGGTCACTGGCCCGATCCCTTCTCGCTCCTCGCCTATCTCGCGGGCCGCACGCAGCGCATCCGTCTCGGAGCCAGCGTCATCGTGCTCCCCTACCGGAACGCCCTCGTGACAGCCAAGGCGGCGGCCACCGTCGACCAGGCCTCGGGCGGGCGCTTCATCTTCGGCGTCGGGGTCGGCTGGGACGAGGCGGAGTTCGTCGACCTGCGCCTGCCGTTCCGGGAGCGCGGACGGCTGAGCGACGACTACCTGCGCGCGATCAAGGCGGCCTGGGCCAGCGACGTCCCCGAGTACCAGGGGGAGTACGCCGGCTTCTCCGGCGCGACCTTCTCCCCCCGCCCGGCGCAGCGGCCGCACCCGCCCATCTGGGTCGGGGGCTCGCCCGGCGGCGTGTCGGCGCCCGCGGTGCGCCGGTGCGCCGCCCTGGGCGACGCCTGGCATCCGCTGGGGCTCGGCCTGGACGACATCGAGAAGGGCGTCGCGACGCTCCGCGACCTCGCCGCGCGGAGCGGCCGGCGCGACGCCGTCGGCCTGGCGCCCCGCAACCTGCTCGACCTGACCGACGCCCCGAAGGGTAGCGGCCGTGCGGCCTTCCAGGGTTCGGTGGCCGACGTGGCATCGGACGTCCGCCGCGTCGCCGCCCTCGGCGCCGCGTGGATGACGTTCGACCTCCCGCGCGCGGGTGTGCCCGCGATGATGCGCGCCATGGAGCGGCTGGCCGGCGAGGTGAAGCCCGCCGCCGCGTAGCGGCGGCTCAGCCCCGGGGACGGCCGGCGGCGGCCCGCCGCCGACGCCTCGTCTCGAGCCATGCCGCCAGGAAGATGGCCCCGACGAGGAGATGGAAGAGCGCGACGTAGAGGAGCATCGACTCGACGAAGGTCGGCTCATCCAGCAGCAAACGGGCGATCCGGTTGCCCTCGCCGCCCGTCAGCCGGGCATGACGGCTGCGGCCGGTCGCGCCCCAGGCGAAGAGGAGGATCAGGACCTCGCCGACGGCCACGGCGCCCCACCACGACCGCCACCTCATCGCCACTCGTCCACCGGCATGGTCTTCTGGTAGTTGCAGCCCATGATGCGCCAGTAGCCGTTCGTCTCGCCTCCCACGACCACCACGTGGATGTCCTGCCGCCGGAACATGGGGATCGGCGCGTCGGGCGCCGCCTGCAGCCGCGAGGCCCACGGCTCCTCCCCGAACGTCGCGCGCGGGTAGATGTAGTTCTGGACGAGCTGGTAGTCCCAGTACTCGCCGGCCGGCATGCGGGCGGCGTCGTGGATCCAGTCGAGGAGCGCGTCCTTGGCGGCGAAGCCGCCACGCTCCACGAACTGCCGGGCCGCGATGGGATCGAGCAGGAGCGTGGGCGGGGTGTTCGGGTCCATCCCGCGCAGCAGGTTGCCCACGTGCTCGCGCCAGTGGCGCTCGCGCAGGCCGAGGCTGAACGCGGTCGACTGGCAGCCGGTGAACACGCTCACCGCGCTCTCGTCCGGCCGGAAACCTCGCGAGACGTGGAACGGCTCCCACGGGCTTCGCTCCTCGTTCTCGGCGAACGTCACGCCGGCGTACGCGTACGCGTTGCCCTGGTTGCCCATGTAGGAGAGCCCGGGCACGGAGCCGCCCTGCCCGTTCTGCGAGAGCAGGCTGTAGGCGCGCCCGATCGTGGCGTTGGCGTGGCTGTACGGGCCCATGGCGCCCGTGCCCGCGTTCATGCCGATCTCGCGGCGCACGGGGCCGTTGACCACGGCCATGGCCGCCATCGCGCCCGAGCTGCTGCTGCGGGCCGTGACGCCGGTGGCGGCCAGTGCGAGGATGACCGGGAAGTACTCCGGCCGGGCCCCGGCCATGACCGCGTTCGCGGCGACCTTCTCGACGGTGTAGGACCAGGGCTCGCGGAAGTGAGTGGACCGCATGCGGCCCACCACCTCGTCGGGCTTGCGGCGCGTGCCCGCCAGCATGGCGGCCACGCGCTCCTCGGTGGGCAGCACGATGGGCAGGAAGTCGGTCCACCGGTTCTCGAGGAACAGGCGGTGCAGGCCGTCCTCCGTGTCGGGCCCGACCAGCCTCGGCGTCGCGCGCTCGAGCGCGACCCCGTCGTCCCCCTCGAGCGGCCGCGTGAGCCCCTCGACGACCTCCTGCATGACGGGGCGTCCGGTGACCGGGTCCCGGCCGTCGACGTAGGCCCGCAGCTCACCGGGCGTCCGGCCCATGATGGGCTGCGGCACGAAGACCTGCCGCAGCCCGGGCATGCCGTTCACCTCGGCCACCGACCGGACCACCCGGTCGAACTTGTCCGTGTGGACGGCGACGGTGGGGACACCGTACCGCGTCTCGAGCGTCATCGCGTGCGCGGCGACCGCCGGCGCGCAGGTGCTTCAGTGACCGACGCCGAGGATGGCCGCCTGGCCCCTCGCCTGGATCTCCTCCCACGTCGCGGGATCGTCCTGCAGGTAGACGCTCGCGATCCGCTTGACCACCGTCCGGACGCCGGGCATGCGCTCGGCGAGCCACGCCTGCATCTGGCCGAGGAAGATGTCCGAGTCGTCGAAGCGACAGTCGACCAGGTAGACGGTCTTGCCCTCGAGCGTTCCCAGCCGGGGGGCCAGCCGCTTGCCCCTCACCCCGGGTGGGAAGCCGACCGGGTTCAGCGCGAGGATCCTGCTCGGCATGGCTGCCTCCTGGGCAAAGGATCGGGCGAAGCAAAGCACGCGGCCGCGGCCGGTGCAAGGGGGCGTGATCGGGTGACGGCGGCTAGCCCGCGCGCGACCGCACCCGCCCGCGCAGCAGCTTGTGCGCTTCCACGACGACGAGAATGGTGGACGCGACGATCCCCATCCGCACCCAGGTCTCCAGCTCGAGCGGCTCGACCCGGAGCAGGAGCTGGGTCGGCGGAAGGTAGAGCGCGGCGACGTGCGCCAGGAGCGCGGCTGCGGTCGCCACGAAGAGGAAGGGGTTCGACCACGGGCTGAGCGCGAACAGGGAGCGGCGCTCGGACCGGGAGTTGCCGACGTGAAAGACCTGGAACAGCACCATCGTCGTCAACGCCACGGTCTGCGCGCGGCCGAGCCGTCCGGACTCCGCCAGCTCCGAGGCGAACAGGAGCAAGGTCCCGGCCGCCATCACGATCCCCGCGACCACCGTGCGCTCCCACAGCAGCCGGGAGATGATGCCCTCACCCGTGGGCCGCGGCCGCCGCTTGAGCACCCCCCGCTCGCCCGGCTCGAAGGCGAGCGCGACGTCCTGCAGCCCGTTGGTGACGAGGTTGAGCCAGAGGATCTGCGCGGGCAGAAGCGGAAGCGGCCACTCGGCCACCAGGGCGGTGAGGATCGCGAGAACCTCGGCCACGCCGGTGGAGATCAAGAAGAACGTGACGTTCCGGAGATTGTCGAAGGTGACCCGACCCTCCTCGACGGCCGCATAGATGCTCACGAAGTTGTCGTCGGTGAGGACCATGTCGGCGGCCTCGCGGGCCACGTCGGTGCCGCTCCGCCCCATCGCCACGCCGATGTCCGCCGCCTTGAGGGCCGGCGCGTCGTTGACGCCGTCGCCCGTGACGGCCACCACCTCGCCGTGCTCGCGGAGCGCGTGCACCACGCGCAGCTTGTGCTCGGGCGCCACCCGCGCGTACACGTCGACGGTCGTCACGCGTTCGCGCAGCGCCGCCGCGTCCAGGCCGGCGAGGGCGACGCCCGTCAGCACCGGGGCGCCCCGGGCGGCGATGCCGAGCTGCTCGGCGATGGCGCGGGCAGTCGCCGCGTGATCGCCCGTGATCATCACGACCCGGATGCCGGCCTCCTGGCAGCCCTCGATCGCCTCGCGCACGCCCGGTCGCGGGGGGTCCATCGAGCCTTGCAGCCCGAGGAAGATCAGCCGGCCCGGCTCTTCCAGCCGATCCGGCTCCGGCCGCCACGGCAGGACTCCGTACGCCATGCCGAGCACGCGAAGGCCCTCCGAGGCGAGCCCGCGCGCGGCGTCCAGCACGACGGCCGGCTCGAGATCGACGACGGCTCCCCCGCCGACCAGCAGCCCCGTGGACATCGCGAGCACGCGCTCCGGGGCGCCCTTCACGAAGACGAGGTGCTCGCCGTCGTGGACGCGGATGCTGGCCGAGTACTGCTGCACCGGCTCGAAGGGGATCTCCGCGTACACGGGATACTCGGCCCGGGCCGCGGCCGGCTCCAGACCGAGCCGCGCGGCGGCGATCAGCAGCGCCGCCTCCGTGGGATCTCCGTGGATCTCGTAGCCGTCCTCGGACAGGGAGACGTCCGCCTCGTTCGTCAGCACGCCGGCCAGCAAGGTGAGGTGCAGCGGCCGGTCCTCGGCCGGCATGACGATGGCGCCGTCCGCGCGGACGGCCGCCGCGTCCCCGCTCGCGCCGCTGGCCAGCCCGAAGAGCTGCCCGCCCGCCCAGATCTTCTGCACCGTCATGCGGTTCTCGGTCAGCGTGCCGGTCTTGTCGGACCCGATCACCGTCGTGCTGCCCAGCGTCTCGACGGCGGGCAACCGCCGGATGATCGCGCCGCGCTGCGCCATGCGGCGCACGCCGAGGGCGAGGGTGATCGTGAAGGCGACCGGCAGCCCCTCGGGGATCGCCGACACGGCGAGCGCGACCGCCACGATGAACATCTCCGCCGGCCGCTCGCCGCGCGCCAGCCCGAGCGTGAACGCGGCGGCGGCGGCCAGTGCCACGACGACGGCGACCACCCGGGCGAACCGCGCCATGCGCTGCTGCAGCGGTGTCTCCGTGCGCTCGCCGGTGCGCACGGACTCGGCGATCGCGCCGAGCTCGGTGGCCGCGCCCGTGGCCACCACGTAGCCCCGGCCGCGGCCGCTCGCGACGACGGTGCCGGCATACGCCATGTTCGTCCGGTCCCCGATCACCCGGTCCTCCCGGTCCAGGGGCGCGGTGGACTTCATCACCGGCGCCGATTCGCCGGTGAACAACGACTCGTCGGCCAGCAGGGCGGTCGCCGTGACCAGCCGCACGTCGGCGGGCACCCGGACGCCCGACTCGAGGAGCACCAGGTCGCCGGGCACCAGCTCCCGGCTCTCGACGTCCCACTCCCGGCCCTCGCGGATCACCCGGGCATGGGGCGCCACCAGGTGCATCAGCGCCCGGACGGACATCTCCGCCTTGCGCTCCTGGACGAACCCGATGACCGCGTTCAGCGCGAGCACCACCGCGATCACCGTGGCGTCGGCGTACTGCCCCAGCAGGAGGGTGACGAGCGTGGCGAGGACGAGAATGTAGATGAGCGGGTTCGTGAACTGGTGGAGCAGGAGAGACCAGACACCGGGCGGCGGCGCGTCTTCCAGGGCGTTGGGCCCGTAGCGCTCGAGGCGGGCGGCCGCGTCCGCGCGCGCGAGCCCGTGCACGCTCGTGCCGAGCCGGGTCTCGACCTCCGGGCGATCGAGCACGTGCCAGCGGGGCCGGTCGGTGGCCACGGTCCTGCCCGCGGCGCCGTCGTCAGCGGAACGCGCGGACGAGCTCCTCGAACGCCACCATCTGCCCGCCGCGCGTGGACGAGGGCACCACGATGACGGTCCGCACGCCGGCCGCCCGCCACGCCTCTACCCCCTCGCGCACCTCGGCGACGCTCCCGAAGAGCGTGACGTCGCGCAGCCAGCGATCCGACATCAGCGCCGGAAGGCGGTCGATCTCGCCGTTCGCGATGGACCGACGGATGGCCGTCATCTCCTCCTCGTAGCCCGCCTCGATCCAGTAGTTCTGGTAGTTCGGCAGGCGGACGTACGGCACGAGGGTCTTGCGCAGGACGGCCGCGGCCGCCGCCCGGTCGTCGTCGATGCACGTGGGGACCATGTCGCCGATGAAGAACCCGGCGTCGTCGTGGGCAGAGGCGGGCAGGTGGCGCAGCGAGGCCGCCATGTGCGAGCGGGCGCCGTTGGCCCACACCGCGCCCTGGGCGATCTCGGCGGCGAGCTCCACCATCCTCCGGCGCAGGGTGGCCAGCACGATGGGCGGCAGCCCCCCGACCTGAGCGGCGTGGCCGCGAACGTCCTCGACGAATCGCCGGACGTCGTCGAGCGGCTTGCCGGGCCGCAGGCCCAGGCGCTCGTGCATCGGCCCGTGGCTCACGCCGATGCCGAAGCGGAAGCGGCCGCCCGACAGCTCGTGGACGACGGCCGCCATCTGCGCGTACTCGAGCGGATGCCGCGTGTAGATGTTCGCGATGCTGGTGCCGAAGGAGATCTCGCGCGTGGTCAGGGCGAGCGCTTCGCAGAGGGCGAGGCCGTCCCCCGGGCTGGGGCAGTAGATGCCGCCGAAGCCTTCCTCCTCGAGGCGCCGGGCCAGCTCGAGCGTGGCGCGGCGGCGCCCCGGCACGGCGACGAGACCCACGGCCGGCTTCTGCGTCATGGCGCGCCTCCTGGCGCGCGCAGTATACGCGCGCTATCCTCGCCGCGAGGAGCGCGATCATGACGACGGGGGCGGAGCGCGGGTGAGCAGCGGAGGTCGGCTGCAGGGCAAGGTGGTCGTGGTGACGGGCGCCAGCCGCGGCATCGGCGCCGAGATCGCGCGGCTCTTCGCGGCGGAGGGCGGCCGCGTGGTGTGCGCGGCCCGGACGCTGCGCGAGGGCGACCACGCGTTCGCCGGCTCGCTGGAGACGACGGTGGCGGGCATCCGCGCGTCGGGGGGCGAGGCGCATGCGGTGGCCGCGAACATCGCGGAGCCCGCGGAGTGCGACAAGCTCATCGCGACCGCGCGCGCTCTCTGCGGCCCCGTGGACGTCCTCGTCAACAACGCCGCCCTCACCTACTACATCCCCGTGAAGGACTACCCGCTGAACCGGTGGCTGCGCTCCTGGGCGGTGAACTTCCACGCCCCCTTCGTGCTGAGCCAGCTGGTGCTGCCCGCGATGATCGAGCGGCGGGCCGGGGCCATCGTCAACATCTCCTCGGGCGCGGCGATCGGCCCCGGCCGGGGCCCCTATCCCGATCCCGCGGCGGGCACGCGCGGCGGCACCTGCTACGGCGCCGAGAAGGCCGCGCTGGAGCGGTTCACGCAGGGCCTGGCCGCCGAGGTCTACCCGTACGGCATCAGCGTGACCTCGGTGGCGCCGTCCCAGGTCGTGCCGACGCCGGGCACCGTGCACCACCGCCTGGTGGCGAGCCTCGACGACCCGCGCGGCGAGCCGCCCCGACTCCTGGCGCAGGCCGCGTTGCTCCTGGCCACCGAGCCGCTCGACCGGGTGACGGGCCGGGTGACGTACAGTCAGCAGATCCTCAGGGAGTTCGGCTGGATCACCGAGGCCCGCGGCCGCGGCGTCGACACGCGCGGCACCGGCTACTCGGAGATCTGACTCAGCGATAGGCCGTGAAGCCCGCTCGACGGAAATCCTCGTCGAAC
>JAICGY010000185.1 GCA_025922915.1 Candidatus Methylomirabilota bacterium
CGTGGACCTGAACGCCATGGGCGCCGAGGGGCTCGAGATCAGCGTGCCGGCCCGGGGCTCCGCGCGCCCCGTCATCCAGGACATGATCAAGCACCTCTGCTCGGCCATCAGCTACGGCGGCGCCCGGAGCCTGGGCGAGCTGCGCCGGCGCGTGTGGGAGGCCCCCGAGCGCTACATCATCCGGCTGTCCGGGGCGGCCCGGCGAGAGTCGTACGAGCGGCCGTAGCCGTGAACACGATGCGCGCGTCGCGCGGCGGCGGCGCCGGGGAGGACGACGTGGGCGGAAAGCCGATGGTCTTCGAGTTCGGCATGGGCGTGGACGTGCACGGCGAGGATTCCACGACGGCCGCCTGCCGGGCCGTCTTCGACGCGATCCGGCACTCGAGCCTGCCCTTCCTCGCCGACGTCCGGGCCCGCGGCGGGCGCATGCTCGTGGACGTCACCGTCGGCGTGCCCGATCCCCGGTCGGTCGACGTGGAGCGTGTCCGCCGCGAGCTGCCGCACGGCGAGGTCACGGTGCGCCCCGTGGCCGGCGGCCTCCGCGTCCCCGGCTCCGACACGGTGATCGCCTGCGCCGCGATCACCGTCAGCGTGGAGGACGCCGGCTAGGCGATCGTGGGGCCCGTCAGGGGCGCATCGCGTGGAGCGACGGGCCGACGCGCCGCAGCGGGGCGGCGAGCTCGGCGAACTCGCAGAGCAGCGGGCGCGTGGTGCGGGGGTCGATGATCTCCTCGATCCAGAAGGTCTCGGCCGACCGGAAGGGCGAGCGCAGCTTGGTCAGGCGCGCCTCGATCTCGGCCATCTTCGCCTTCGGATCGGGCGCCGCGTCGATGTCCGCGCGATAGGCCGCCTCGATCCCGCCCTCGAGCGGGAGCGAGCCCCAGCGTCCCGAGGGCCACGCGTAGCGCATGCAGTAGCGCCCCCCGTTGCGGTGGGCGGCGCCCGCGACGCCGAACGAGTTGCGGACGATGACGGCGCACCACGGCACCGTCGTCTGCCAGATCGCCGACATCGCGCGCACGCCCTGCTTGATGGTGCCCGTCCTCTCGGCCTCGAGCCCGATGAGGAAGCCCGGGCAGTCGACGAGGTAGACCACCGGCAGGTGGAAGGTCTGGGCGAGGTCGACGAAGCGCTCGACCTTCTGGCACGTGTCGGCCGCCCACGCGCCGCCGTAGAAGTACGGGTCGCTCGCCATGACGGCGACGGGCCAGCCGTCCAGGCGGGCGAGGCCCGTGATGACCGAGCGGCCGTAGAGCGGGGCGATCTCGAAGAACGACCCGCGATCGACGAGGGCCTCGACGATCGGCCGCATCCGGTACGGCTTGCGCACGTCGCGCGGGATCGCCTCCAGCAGCCAGCCCTCCTGGCGCGCGGGGTCGTCCGGCCGCGGCCCGCGCGCGGGCAGCTCGTCGATCGAGGAGGGCATGTAGGAGAGGAAGCGGCGGGCGCGGGCGAACGCCTCGTCCTCGGTGTCGACGGCGTCGTCCACCGCGCCCGCCTTCAGCTGGATCTCCCAGCCCCCCAGCTCGTTCTTGGTGAGCTTCTGCCCGAGGCGCTCCACCACCGGCGGCCCGGCCACGAAGAGCGCGGACAGCTCCTTGACCATCACCGAGTAGTGCGCGGCCGCCAGGTGGGCGGCGCCCAGCCCGGCGACGGAGCCCAGGCCGAGGGCGACGCGGGGCACCGTCCCCATGTTGGCGACGACGCACTCCCAGCCCGCGACGCCCGGCACGTTGGCGCGGCCGGTCGTCTCGATGGTCTTGACCGAGCCGCCGCCCCCCGAGCCCTCCACGAGCCGGATGAGGGGCAGGCGCAGCGCGTGGGCCATCTCCTCGCACTGCAGGTGCTTGCCCTTGATGGTGGCGTCGGCCGAGCCGCCGCGCACGGTGAAGTCGTCGCCCCCGACGACAACCGGGCGGCCGTCGACCTTCGCCCGGCCGAAGAGGAAGTTGGAGGGCGTGAAGCTGTCCAGCTCGTTCGCCGCGTCGTAGGTGGCCTGGCCCGCGATCTTGCCGACCTCGTGGAAGGTGCCGGGATCGACGAGCCGGGCGATGCGCTCGCGGATCGTGTAGCGCCCGCCGTCGTGCTGCCGGCGCACGCGCTCGGGACCGCCCAGCGCCTCGGCGAGCGCCTCGCGGCGTCGCAGCTCGTCCAGCTCCGGTTGCCAGGTCATCGGCCGCCGTTCCGCGCCGCCGCTCACCGGCGGCGGAACACGAGGAGCCGGTCGGTGCCCGACTCCGGCGCCCAGACCTCGCCCGGCCGCCCGAGGATCTGGCGCACGCGCGCCCCGGCGCGGTCGCTCGGATAGGACGTGAACCGCTCGCTGACGGGATCGAACATCACCATCGCGTTCGCCGCGAAGTCGCTCAGCCAGACCTTGTCCTGGTCGTCCACGTAGACGGCGTAGGCGCGCGGCTGGTCGCCGGGCAGCTTCCACGTGCGCCAGTCGCCGCTCGCCGGATCGTAGCGGCTCACGTTGCCGGAGTTCCACTCGCTCACCCAGATCCGGCCCCGGGAGTCGGACCAGACGCGGCGGGCGCCCTGCCCCTTCGTCGGGGGCTCGAGGACCGTCGCGGCGCCGGTGTCGACGTCGATGCGGGCGACGTGGTTGCCGGCGAGCGAGGCGTAGTAGACGTCGCCTCCGGGGGTGGTGGCGATGCCGTACGGGCCCCGGCCGCGCGGCGCGTCCCAGACGTCCATGGCGCCCGTCCTGGGGTCCAGCCGCCCGTAGACGCCGTTCTGGCCGGTGAACCAGATGCGGCCCTGGCGGTCGAAGGTGGCGGTGTTCAGGTTGACGGGGCCGCGCGCCGCGGGCAGGGGCCAGCTCCGCACGGCCCGGGTCGTCGGGTCCACCCGGACGATCGCGTTGGTGCCGCTCTCGGTGACCCACGGCGCGCCGTCGGGGCCGACGATCACGCCGTGCGGGTGGGCGCCCTCGCCCAGGGGGACGAGGTCGACCTTGCCGGTGGCGGGGTCGAGGCGGCCGAGATGCCCGCTGTGCTGCGCGGTGTACCAGACGATGCCGTCGGCGCCCACGGCGACGTCGTGCGGCCCGCCGCCCGGCGGCAGCGGGTATGCCTGCACGCGGTACTCGGCCGCGCGCGCCGCCAGCGGCAGTGACACGAGAGCCAGGACGACGAGCGGGAGCAGCGTGCGACGCATGGGGCCTCCTGCCGGCACGGGGTCGTGGTGACCGCGCTCAAGCATAACAGCCGCGTGACGCGCGCCGAACCGCTGAGGTAGAGTCCGGCGATGGCCACCATCACGCCGGCGTACCGACTGCTCGCCTCCGATCTCCGCTTTCCCGAGGGCCCGGTGGCCATGCCCGACGGCTCCGTCGTCCTGGTCGAGATCGCCCGCGGGACCCTCTCGCGGGTCACGCCGGCCGGCGAGGTCCACGTCGTGGCCGCGCTGGGGGGCGGGCCGAACGGGGCGGCGGTGGGGCCGGGCGGCAAGATCTACGTCACCAACAACGGTGGCTTCAACTGGGTGGAGCGGCCGGGCAAGCGCTTCCCGACCACGCAGCCGGCCGACTACGCGGGAGGCCGCATCCAGGTCGTCGACCCGGAGACGGGCAAGTTCGAGACCCTCTACGACGCCTGCGATGGGCGCCGGCTGCGCGGGCCGAACGATTTGGTCTTCGACGCCGCCGGCGGCTTCTGGTTCACGGACCTGGGCAAGACGCGCGAGCGCGACGCGGACCGGGGCGCCGTCTACTACGCGAAGGCCGACGGCTCGCTCATCCGGGAGGCGATCTTCCCCCTCGAGCGGCCGAACGGCATCGGGCTCTCGCCGGACGAGCGGACGCTCTACGTCGTCGAGACGCCGACCGCGCGCTGCTGGGCCTTCCGCCTCTCGGGGCCCGGGCAGATCGAGTCCGCGAACGGGCCGTACCGCGGCGAGAAGGGCCGGGTCGTCGTGGGCCTCGGGGGCTACCAGATGTTCGACTCGCTGGCGGTGGACGGCGAGGGGCACATCTGCGTGGCCACGCTGATCACCGGAGCCGTCAGCGACATCTGGCCCGACGGCAGCCGCGTGGACCAGTACATGCTGCCCGACATGATGGTGACCAACGTCTGCTTCGGCGGGCCCGCGCTCCGGACCGCCTATGCCACCCTCTCGATGGGCGGCACCCTCGTGGCCTTCGACTGGCCGCGCCCCGGGCTGCCGCTGAACTACCTCAACAAGTAGAAGACCTTACGCGCCGAAGCCGAGAAACTCCTCGAGGGCGGCCAGCACGGCCTCCGGGTTGTCCTCGTGCAGCGTGTGGACGGCGCCGGGGATCTCGACGAGCCGGCCGTCCGGCAGCGCCGCGACCATCCGCTCGGCCACCTCGCGGTCGAGGACGTGGCTGTCCTCGCCGCGCAGGAGCAGCGTCGGCACGGTGATCGATCTGACGAGGCTCCACCAGTCCAGGTCCGGCCCCCGTCGCGTCTTGACGCTCGGATGCCACGCCCACACGAGGGCGCCGTCCGGCCGCTCCCGCAGGCTCTGCGAGACGACCCAGCGGTAGTAGTGGATGCCGGGGCGCGGGTTGGCGCGGTACAGGTGCCGCGCCGCCTGCTCGACGCTCTCCCAGGTCTCCGGCTCGGCGGGCCCGGCCGGGGCCGCCGCCGCGCGGGCGCTGATCTCGGGGCCGATGTCGATGACCACCAGCTCCTGCACCGCCTCGGGCCGCTTGGCGGCAAAGTACATCGCGTTGCGCCCGCCCATCGAGAGCCCGACGAGGACGAGCGGGGCGAGGCCGAGCTGGTCCACCACCCCCGCGATGTCGTCGAACGCCGCCACCGCGCCGTAGACCTCGGCCGGGTCGCTGTCGCCGTGGCCGCGCTGGTCGAGCGCGTACACGTGGAAGTGGGGCTGGAGCGCGATGCTGAGCGTGTCCCAGGCGTGCGCGTGCCCGGTGAAGCCGTGCAGGAGCAGCAACGGGGTGCGGCCGGCACCCCCCCAGTCCAGCAGGTGCAGGCGCAGGCCGTTGACGGTGACGTCGCGGTCCACGGGGCGGAGCCGGTTCATGTGTGCGGTCCTTTCCGTCGCGTATCTCGTCGGGACGTCACCCGAGGGCCGTGATGAGGACGGCGCCGAGGACGGTGAGGAGGGTACCGACGACCAGGCGGGTGTTGAGGATCTCGATGCCCCGGAGGAACAGGAGGGAGAACAGGAGGACGAAGATCGGGGCGACGTTGGTGAGGGGGGCCACCACGCTGACCGTGCCCAGCCCGAGGGCCACGATGATCAGGAAGACGGCGAGGTTCTCGGTCACGCCGGCCGCGACGAAGATCGCCAGGCTCCGGCCCCGGCAGATCATGGCGCGCTGCTGCCCGGAGGCGAGCAGGAAGGCCGTGAACGCGATCAGCGCGGTCGTCACGTTCACCGCCATGCCGACGACGGGCCCCACGTCCGTCAGGCCGATCTTCCGGATCACGGCCACCAGGCCGAAGCAGGCGGACGACAGGATCGGCAGCACGAGCTGCGCCGGCCGCACGCCGATCTTCTTGCCCCCCGCGGAGAGCAGCGTGGTGCCCAGGACGATCACGAGCGTGCCGAGCGCGATGGGGACGGTGATGCGCTCGCCCAGCAGCAGGACGGCGAGGCCCGAGGAGACCAGCGGGCTCAGGTTCACCATCGCCGCCGAGATGGAGGCGCCCACCGTCTCGATGCTGATGAAGCGCAGGAGGCGCCCGGCCACGGTGCCGATGAGCCCGGCCAGCGCGAAGAGGGCGATCCCGGTGGCCGGCGGCCGGCCGGGGCCGCCGGTGGCGAGCACCGCGATCCACACGCAGATGGTGCCCACGAGCAGGTTGATCCAGAAGCCGGTGTAGGGGCCGTAGGCGCGCAACCCCTGACGGATCAGGATCGTCGCGCTCGCGGACGTGATGGCGGCGACGAGGGCGAGCGCGGGCACCCAGCCGGACACGAGCAGGCAGCATAACAGGTGCTACCATCGGCGCGCCAAGGAGGCGCGAACGATGCGAGAGGACGTCGCGGTCGAGACCCAGGTCACCGAGCTGCTCCGGACACTCATCCGCAACGCCTGCGTGAACACGGGCGAGGCCACGTCGGGCCACGAGGCCCGGAGCGTCGACGCGCTGGAGGAGTTCTTCGCCGGCTCGGGCCTCTCGTGCGAGCGCTACACGTCCGAGCCCGGGCGCACGAGCCTGATCACCCGCATCGAGGGCCGCGACCCGGCGGCCCCGACGCTGCTCCTCATGGGCCACACCGACGTCGTGCCCGTCAACCCGTCCGGCTGGCGGCGCGACCCGTTCGCGGCCGAGCTGGTGGACGGCATCGTGTGGGGCCGCGGCGCGATCGACATGCTGAACCTGACGGCCACGATGGCGGTCGCGACGCGCCGGCTGGCCGCGGGCGGCTTCGCGCCGCGCGGCACGCTCGTCTACCTCGCCGTCGCCGACGAGGAGGCGGGCGGCGTGTACGGCGCCGGCCACCTGGTCGAGCGCGAGCCGGAGGCCGTCCGCTGCGACTACGTGATCACCGAGAGCGGCGGGGTGCCGATCCCCACGCGCTCCGGCCCCAGGCTCCGCGTCGCCGTCGGCGAGAAGGGGGGCAACTGGCGCAAGCTGATCGTGCACGGCACGCCGGGCCACGGCTCGCGGCCGTTCCGCACGGACAACGCGCTCGTCACCGCCGCCCGCGTCGTGCAGCGGCTCGCCGAGTACCGGCCCCGGGCCCGCATCCTCGACGCCTGGCGCCAGTACGTGCAGGCCCTCGAGCTCGAGCCCGCCCTGGCCGCCGCCCTCACCGACCCCGAGCGCGTCTGGGAGACGGCGGCCGGCCTGGAGAACCTCGCGCTCGCCCGGGAGGCCCATGCCTGCACGCACACGACGTTCTCGCCCAACGTCGCCCACGGCGGGACCAAGGTGAACGTGATCCCGGACCGCGTGGAGATCGACGTGGACATCCGCTCGCTGCCCGGGATCGAGGCCACCGAGGTGGACGCGATGCTCGCCGACGCGCTCGGCGACCTCGCGGCGCGCGTGACCGTCGAGAGCCCCCCGAACCGGCGGCGCGGCGGCACCATGTCGCCGTTCGACACCCCGCTCGTCCACGTGCTCGCCAAGGTCGCGACGGCGCTGGTGCCGGGCAGCCAGGTCGTCCCGGGGATCACGACCGGGGGCACGGACGCCAAGTTCTTCCGGTGGAAGGGCATCCCGGCCTACGGCTTCGGCCTGCACTCCACGCGGATCCCGTACACGGAGTACCCGCTGATGTTCCACGGTCACGACGAGCGCGTCGACACCGAGAGCCTGCGGCTGTCCGCCCTCATGTGGGAGACCGTGTGCCGCGAGTTCCTGGCCTGACCGGCCCGCGGGCGCGGGGTATGGACGCTGGAGGACCTACCCGCGGCGCTTGAAGTACTGCACCGCGCGCTCGTGGCGCTCGGCCGCCGCGCGCGTCGGGAACGTACCGAGATTGCGTCGCTTGCCGGTCCTGGGATTCTTCTTCCGGGAGTACAGGCGATACGCGCCCGACGAGAGCTTCCGGATCATCGGCGTCTCCCTCCGCGAGGCGTCTCGGGGCGGCCCCCAGGCGGCTGCGGCACCCGCGGCATCATGCGCGTTCCCGCCCGCCGAGCGCACGGTCCACGCTGAGCGGGCCGGCGCCCCGGGCGGCGATGTACAGGAAGAGGAAGGCGTAGAGGGCGGCTAGCTCCCCGTCGTTGAGGATGGGCCAGAAGCTGCTCGGCGCGTGGGAGATGAAGTAGGCAGCGGCCATCTCGCCGCTGGCGATGAACGCCGCTGGCGCCGTGAGGAGCCCGACCGCGATCAGCGTGCCGCCGAAAAGCTCGATCGCTCCGGCCGTGAGGTACAGGGCATCGGTCGCGCGCTCGCCACCGAGCACGCCCAGGAGCTTCTGGGCGCCGTGACAGGCGAAGAGGAAGCCGGCCACGATGCGCAGCAGGGCGAACAGCGGCTCTGCGTGGCGGGCGAGCGGATTCGGCATGACACCTCCCCGTGTGGAAGCGTGCGGTCCGGGCCAGGGTGCCATCGCGGCGTCGCGGCGTCATCAGTATCTCGCTCGCTCGGGCGGCATCCGCCGCGTCGGATGGGTGGACTGTGCGAGCTTCGCCGTGATGGAGGAGCCGGGTCTCGGCCAGTTCTTCGTGTTCGACGAGGATTTCCGTCGAGCGGGCTTCACGGCCTATCGCTGAGTCAGATCTCCGAGTAGCCGGTGCCGCGCGTGTCGACGCCGCGGCCGCGGGCCTCGGTGATCCAGCCGAACTCCCTGAGGATCTGCTGACTGTAC
>JAICGY010000186.1 GCA_025922915.1 Candidatus Methylomirabilota bacterium
AGAGCTGCTTGAGGATCTCCAGCTTCTGCTTCTCGCCGGCGGCCAGCGCGGCCACCGGGCGGTCGAGGTCGAGCCGGAACGGCATCCGCTGGAGGAAGGCCTCCATCCGCGCGCGCAGGGCGTCCCACCGGACCACGGCCGGCAGGTCGTCGGCGCCGAGCGCGAGGTTCTCGGCGACGGTCATGCTCGGCACCAGGGTGAAGTGCTGGTACACCATGCCGAGGCCGACGTGGTGCGCGTGGCGCGGGCTCGGGACGGTGCGCTCGACGCCGTCGACGACGAGCCGGCCCGCGTCGGGCCGGTGATAGCCCATCACGCACTTCACGAGCGTGCTCTTGCCCGCTCCGTTCTCCCCGAGGATGGCGTGGATGCTGCCGGGCGGCAGCGACAGGGAGACGTCGTCGAGGGCGAGCAGCGGGCCGAACCGCTTGGTCATCCCCTCGATCTCGATCGCGGGCGGCGCCGCGGGGGCGCGGTCCCGGACGGAGGGCGGGTCCACGAGCGCTCCGCTCACTTGCTGATCGTCAGCTCGCCCGGCGCCCCGACGAGCGCGTGCCTCGTGGAGGACGACCAGATCAGCAGGGCGAGCGTCAGGCCGTAGGGCGCGGCGTTGAGCAGATCGTAGTAGGCCGTGATGCCGACGGACTGGAGCGCGGGGCCGAGCGCGGTGGCGGCGCCGAAGAGCAGCGACACGCCGAAGCACGCGAGCGGGTTCCACCGCGCGAAGATCACGAGCGCGATGGCCATCAGCCCCTGGCCGCTCGACAGCCCCTCGTTCCAGGTCCCCGGGTAGTAGAGCGACAGGAAGGAGCCGCCCACGCCCGCGAGGAACCCCCCCGCCATGGTGGCCAGGACGCGCGTCAGCCCGACGGAGTGGCCGAGGGCGCGCGCGGCGTCGGCGTTGTCACCGGCGGTGCGGAGGATCAGCCCCCAGCGGGTGCCGCGGAGCGCCCACCAGAGGAGCGGGGCCAGGACGGCCCCCGCCAGGAACAGGGCGTTGACCTCGAGCGCCGCCCGCACCTGGGGCGACCCGCTCCAGGCGCCCAGAGCGAGGGACGGCAGGCGGGGCGCCCGCGGCTCGATGAACGGCTTGCCGAGGTAGAAGGCCAGGCCGGTGCCCAGGAGGAACAGCGCGATGCCGACGGCGATGTCGTTGACGCGCGGCAGGTTGCAGACCGACGCGTGCAGCAGGCCGAGCAGGGCGCCCGCGAGGCCGGCCACGAGCACGCCCAGCCAGGGGGACCCGCTCAGGTAGGCCACGCCGTACGCGCTCATGGCACCGAGCACGAGCGTGCCCTCGAGCCCCAGATTCACCCGCCCGCTACGCTCGGTGAGCGTCTCGCCGAGGCTGACGAACAGGTAGGGCGTGGAGACCCGGATGGCCCCGCCGACGAGGGCGACGAGGACGCCCGCCCAGCCGAGGTCGGGAGGCGGCGTCACGCCGCGCGCCCCGCGCGCAGCCGGCCGTGGAGCGTGTGCGTGGCCAGGACGGCGACGAACAGGATGCCCTGGAGCACGAGCGTCGCGGCGTCGGGGAGACCGAACCGCCGCTGGAGCAGCCCGCCGCTGGCGGAGATCCCGCCGAGGAGGACCGCGACGGCGATGCAGCCCAATGGGTGCTGCCGGGCGAGGAAGGCGGCGAGGATTCCCGCGTAGCCGTAGCCGACGACGAGCGACGCGCTGGCGAAGCCGTGCACGGCCGCCACCTCGAGGGCGCCCGCGAGCCCGGCGGCGGCCCCGCCGAGGAAGCACGTCGCCAGCACGAGGCGCCCGACGGGCAGGCCGACCATCTGCGCCGCCCGCAGGTTGCCCCCGAGGATGTCGACCGCGAAGCCGAACGTGGTCGCGCGGAGGAGGCCCCAGGCGACCAGGCAGGCGGCGACGCCGAAGGCCAGGCCCCAGTGGATCCCCGTGCCCGGGATGTCGCCGAGCATGAACGCCTCGCCCACCGGCCACGACGCGGCCTTGAGCACCTGGTCGAAGTCGCGGATCGGGCTGCTGACGAGCCAGTTCAGGACGGCGACGGCGATGTAGTTCAGGAGCAGGGTCGAGATCGTCTCGTTGACGCCGCGCCAGTGCCGGAGCGCCCCCGCCGCCGCGATCCAGAGCCCCCCGGCGAGGGCGCCGGCCCCGCACATGAGCCCGATCGCCACCGCCGGCGGCGCGCCCGCCAGGAGCACCCCCGCCAGTACGGTGGCGACGCCGCCGACCACCAGCGCGCCCTCGCCGCCGATCACGAGCAGGCCGGCGCGCGCCGGGATCGCCGTGGCGAGCGCGGTCAGCATGAGCGGGGCGGCCTGGGTGAGCGTGTCCTCGAGGGAGAACCACGTGCCGAAGGCGCCGACGTAGAGCGTGGCATACACGGCCACGGGGTCCAGGCCCCGCGCGGCCACGAGCCCGCCGAAGACGACGAGGGTGACCAGCAGGGCGGCGCTCGTGAGCGCCGCCGTCTCCGCCCACGCCCGCAGGGCCACCGCCTACTTCTTGAGGCCGGTCCTGCCGATCGCGCCCTCGACGAGGAAGTTCACCGCAAGCTTGAACTTGTTGTCGTCGTTGGCGACGACCTGCCCTTCCTTCAGGACGAGGTTGCCCTCGTTGTCCTTGAGGGGGCCGCGGTAGAGCTTGAGCGAGTCGTCGGCGAAGCCCTGCCGGAGCTTCGTGATCTTCGCCCGGACGTCCGGCGGGACGGACGCCCCGAACGGAGAGAGCGCGACCATGTCCTGCCGGAAACCGCCCCGCAGCAGGTTCGGGTAGGCGCCGCCGGTCTGCCAGGCCTGCACGAACCGCGCGCCGGCCGCCCAGTTCCACTCGGCGCCGGTCAGGAAGCCCTTGGGCGCCAGCTCGGAGACGTCGGTGTGGTAGCCGCACGAGAAGATGGAGCGCCGCTCGGCGTTCTCGATGACGACCTTGGCGCTGTCCACGTTGGCGACGATGACGTCCACGCCCTGGTCGATCAGGCTCTGCGTCACCTCGGCCTCGCGCACCGGGTTGTTCCAGTCGCCGGTGATGACGACGTGGCACGTGATCGCGGGGTTCACGGCGCGGGCACCCAGGATGAAGCCGTTCGCGTTGTTGAAGATGAAGTAGAGCGGCTTCGAGCCGATGAAGCCGATCTTGCCGGTCTTCGTGGCATGGCCGGCCGCCACGCCGCAGAGGTAGTGCGGCTCCTCCATGTAGCCCCGGTAGCCGATGGCGTTCTTGGGGTCGCCGTCCTTCCAGAGCGCGCCGATGTGCGTGAACAGCACGTCGGGGTGCTTGCGGGCCAGCTTGAGCACGTGCGGCCAGTAGCCGAACGACGTGGCGAACACGACCTTGGCGCCGTCGTGCCGGATCATGCCCTCCATGACCTTCTCGGCCTCGGCCGTCTCCGGCACGTTCTCCTGCTCGATGAGCTTGACGCCCTCGAGCTGCGCGATCTTCTTCGCCGCCACCCAGTGCGACTGGTTCCACCCGTAGTCGTTGCGGGGGCCGACGTAGACGAAGCCGACGGTCACGGGCTTGCTCGCCCCGGCGCCGGACGCGGGCCACAGCGCGAGCCCGGCCGTGGCGATGCCACCCTGCAGCAGTCCGCGACGCGTGACGAGAGAACGGCTCATGGCAGGCCCCTCCTGTGCGGGGCACATCATAAGCGAAAGCCGGGCGCGTGCGCACCGTTGACGCGCGGCCCGTCCCGGTGTCTCCTCTCCTCGGACGCGGCACGCCGCCACGCCGGACGCTGACGGCCAGCACGCAGGAGGGCGAGCCATGAAGACCGTCACGATCGATCGTCGCCGCCCGCTCCGCGACGAGCCCCGGACCGGCCACAACCGCTGGCATCCCGACATCCCGCCCGTCGTGGAGGCGGACGAGGGGGAGGAGATCGCGCTCGAGACCCGGGACGCCGTCGACGGCTACCTCACCCCGAAGTCCACCGAGGCCGACTTCCCCGGCCTGCCCGTCGGCGGCATCCACCCCCTGACGGGGCCGGTCCTGGTCAAGGGCGCCCGTCCCGGCGACCTGCTCGAGGTCGAGTTCGTCGACATCGTGCCCGAGCGCTGGGCCTTCACCGCGATTATGCCGGGCCTCGGGTTCCTCCGTGATCAGATGACGACCCCGTTCCTGGTCCACTGGGAGGTCGCCGACGGCCGGGCGACCTCGCGCCAGCTGCCGGGCGTCCGGATCCCCGGCGCCCCGTTCATGGGGGTCTCCGGGGTGGCCCCGTCGCGCCAGCAGGTCGAGACGTGGACCCGGCGCGAGGCCGACCTGCTCGCCCGGGGCGGTGTCGTGTTCCCGCCCGACGCCGGCGGGGCCGTGCCCGGCTCCGGCCCTGCCGCCACCCAGGGCTTGCGCACGCTGCCGCCGCGGGAGAACGGTGGCAACTTCGACGTCAAGCAGCTCAGCAAGGGCGCCCGGCTCCTGCTGCCGGTCGCCGTCGAGGGCGCGCTGTTCTCGACCGGCGACGGCCACTTCGCCCAGGGCGACGGCGAGGTCTGCGTCACCGCCGTGGAGATGGGCGCCACGTGCGTCGTGCGCTTCCGCCTGCACCGCGGGGAGGCCGAGCGCAAGGGGATCCGCTGGCCGCGCTTCCAGCGGACGGACTACTTCGTCGATCCGCGCTGGGCCGCCCCCCAGCGGTTCGTCGCCACGATGGGGATGCCGGTCGACGAGCACGGCGTCAACCGGGGCGAGGACCTCACGCTCGCCTGCCGGAACGCCGTGCTCACCATGATGGCGTTGCTCCAGGAGCGCGGCTTCACGCGCGAGCAGGCGTACGTGATCTGCAGCGTCGCCGTGGATCTCAGGATCAGCAACGTCGTGGACGTGCCGAACTACGTCGTCTCGGCGCTGCTGCCGGAGGAGATCTTCGAGGGCTGACCCTCGATCCGCTCGCCAGCGCGGGTGGCGAGATGAGCGGCGAGCAGCTCGTAGGTCCGGGCGTTGAGGGTGATCCCGAAGTGCGAGGCCGCCACCGTGTGCGACGGGATGCGCTCGGGGTCCAGGCAGTACCGCCAGTCGGTGACCCCGTCGTGCCGGCCCGCGATGGCGAGCTGCGGCAGCCCGGCCGGCAGGGGCCGCGTCTGCGATTGCACGGCGTCGCAGCCGCACGTCAGCGTCGCGCATCCGGGGGGCACGGCCGGGCGCCGGTGGTGGATGGATGCCCGCATCACCCACGCGGTGGCGCGCAGCGCCGGATTCAGGCGCAGTCCCCGGAACGGGGTGCCGAGCGTCGCGACCGACGCGACGGCCTCGGGCGCGTGCGCTGCCGCTGCGCGCGAGAGGATGCCGCCGAGGCTGTGGCCCACGAGGTGCACGGGCCGGCCCGTCTCGGCGGACGCCGCCTCGACCTCCGCCAGCACCCGGTCGGTCGAGACCTGCCAGCAGTCCGCGTTCCAGCCGACGTCCGCGAACCGCGGGCGGTAGCCGATGCGCGCCAGCCAGCCGTAGAGCGGCCGCAGATAGACGCCCCGTGTGAGGAAGCCGCGCACGAGGACCACCGCGCTCCCGTCGCCGTGCGGGACATCGATGCCCCGGTACACGGGCGAGGCCCGCAGCGCGGCCCACTCGGCCGGGGCCAGGATCTCGTGCCAGCCGGGCGTCCAGGCGTTGGCTTCGTCGGTGTCCACGAAGTCGTCGGGGCCGGACGTCGTCCGGTAGTAACGTCGAGCGGCAAGCTCCTGGACGGCGGCGCCGACCAGAGCCGCGATGCCGAGGCCCTTTCGCCATGCCATGGGTCGATTCCTCCCTTCGCGCCCGAAAGGCACGCGGCAAGCCGGGTGCCAGCCGCCGGCACAGTCCCAGGATCCTCACAGCGGCGCCAGCCACCGCCGGAGAAGGTCCTCGCCGCGCCACAAGGAGAAGTAGGCGGTGCCGCACACCGCGTGAGAGATTACGATCGGCACGAGACGCCGTCCCCGCAGGTAGTAATAGCTCCACAGCCACCCGGCCGGCCCCGTGACGAGCACGAGATCCCACTGGGGCGCGTGGAGGGCCGCGAAGAGCACACCGTTGATCCCCGCCACCAGGAGGTCGCCGGCCCCGTGCAGCAGCAGCCTCAGACGCCCCAGGAGATAGAACTGGAACATCGCCTGCTGCAGCCACGCCCAGGGTACGAACAGCGCCACGGTCGCCAGGAAGGCGACCGCGACCATCCCGTCGACCTCGCGGCCGGCGACGAGGCCTGCGGCGGCCGCCAGCACGAGCGCGGCGAGCGTCGCGGCGGCGAGCACGCGGTCGGCGCGGCGCCGCACGCTCTCCGGTGGGTGGTCCGACCACACGCGCCGTCGCGTCTCGTGCCGGCCGACGGCAATGAAGACCAGCGCCAGCATGGCCAGGCCGGCGTCGACGAGCACCAGGCGCACCGGGACGAGGACGAGGAACAGTGGAGTGGCGACGGCGAGGACGGCGAGCTCGAGGACGGCGCGTCGGCGCATGCTATCCGAGCCGGCGCCCGGCGTCGACGTGGAGGGCAAGGAGCCTGTCGCGGGAGATCCACAGCCGCTCGGGCAGCGCCGAGGCCAGCCGGAGGAGGCGCGAGCGGCCGGCCGGGTGCAGCGAGGCGAGGAGCGCCCGCTGGTAGGCGCCGACGAGGGCGGCGAACGCGACCCCGTCCTTCTCCACCTCGAAGCCGGCCCGGGCGAGCGCGTGGTGGAAGATCGTGACGGCCGTGAACGCCACCACGTCCTGGAAGCGACCGCCGGGTCGCGCCAGGCTCGCGAGGGTCTCGAGCGACACGAGGAGCTGCCGTCGGAACTCCAGTCCGACCGCGATGGGCGTGAGCGGCCTGAGATGGATCTTCACCACCCGAGCATTGTTGAGGTGCAGCGTGCCGATCCTGTCGCCGGGCCGTATCTCCACGCCATCACCCAGCACGAGGGCGCGGCGGCTGCGCCGGACGGCGACGCAGAGGGCGGGCGGGACGTCGCACTCGGCGCGGTCCAGGCGGTGGCCGAGCCGGTACATGCGGTCGTACACCGCGACCCCCAGGTGATGCGGGGATCGGCGGCGACTCACGGTGCGCCCGTCCGGGACCAGCAGACCCCGGTCGCAACCGATGCCTCGTGAGGCGCCGTGGAGGATGTGACGTGCTGGCCCTGTTCCACGCCACCGTCTGCGCCGGGCTGACCGTCCTCGCGGTCCAGACGCTCCTGAACCTCCGGTCGCTCCCCCGTCTGGAGCGCATGCCGCCCCCGCCCGCCTGGCCGCACCTCGCGGTGCTGATCCCCGCGCGCAACGAGGCGGCCGGCATCGCGGAGTGCGTGAGGCGATGGGCGCGCCAGGATTACCCCGGGTTCGAGGTGATCGTCTACGACGACGACTCCACCGACGACACGGCGGCGCGCGCCGAGGAGGCGGCCGGCGCCGGCCCCCGCGTGCGCGTCATCCGCGGCGGGCCGCTTCCTCCGGGGTGGGCCGGCAAGGCCCACGCCTGTCAGAGACTGCGAGAGGCGACACACGCCGAGGTGCTCGTCTTCGCCGACGCGGATGTACGGCCCGCGCCGGGGGTGCTGCGCGCGGTGGCGGGAGCGCTGGCGGCGCTCGCGGCGGAGGCGATGTCGGCGCTGCCGGCGCACCGCAGCCCTCGCCTCGCGGTCCGCGCCCTCGTCGCGCTGCAGCAGTGGGCGGCGCTGACGTTCGTGCCGCTGTGGGCTCGCCGTCTCCGCGCCCGTCCGCGCTTCACCGTGGTGAACGGCCAGTTGCTCGCCGTCCGCGCGGCGGCCCACGACGCCGTCGGCGGCTTCGCCGGGGTGGCGGCGAGCCTCGGCGAGGACGTGGCGCTCGGGCGCCGGCTCGCCGCGCGCGGCCACGCGGTCGCTCTGGTCGACGGCGCCCGGCTGCTCGAGTGCCACCCGTACGGCCAGGTGCGCGAGGCGTGGCGGGCCAACGTCCGCAACCTGGACGCCGTGCTCTTTCACTCGGCCTCGCTCCTCCTGGCCGCGATGGCCGGCCTCGCCCTGCTCTACGTCGTGCCGGTCGGTGTCCTCGTCGCCGGGCAGGGGCGGCCCCGCCGGTTCCGCACCGCGTGGACCTGGGCGCCGCTGGCGGAAGTCGCGCTCGCCCTCGTGCCAAGAGCGCTCGTCGACCGGCGCGCCGGGTACCCCACCGGCCTCGCCCTCCTCCACGCGCCCGCGGTGGCCGCCCTCGTCGCCACGGGCGTGGAGTCGGCGCTGCGCGTCCGGGGACGGGGCGGGATCGAGTGGCGCGGCCGCCGGTACCGCGTCACCCCGACGCTCCCGCCTGCA
>JAICGY010000187.1 GCA_025922915.1 Candidatus Methylomirabilota bacterium
CGCCGGCGGACGTCGCGTCCGTCCCGGCCGCCCCGCCCGAGCCTCCGGCGGCCCCGCCCAAGCCCGACCGTGCCGCGGAGCGGTCAGCGCCGGAGCCCGGGGCGCCGGTGGCCGGGGATCGCCAGGTGGCCAGCGTGCCGCCGCCGCCCGCCGATGGTGAAGGCGCGGGCGCGCCGGCGCCGGGGGCGCTCACGGACATCCGGGCGGCGCTCGGCCGCCGGGGGGCCGGGGGCCGCACGCAGGGGCGGGGAGGCATCGAGGGCGCTCCGGTGCCCCTGGACAGCCCGGATCCCAGGTACAGCGACTATTTCCTGGAGGTCCGTCGCAGGATCGCCTCGAACTGGGCGTTTCCCTGTTTGAAGAACCGCGCCACGGGGCAGTGCGAGTACAAGACGGCCCGGGTCGTGATCGAGTTCGGAATCGCGAAGGACGGCCGGGTGCAGTTCGTGGACGTGGTCCAGTCGTCCGGCTTCGCCGTCTACGACGACTACGCCGTCAACGCCATCAAGCTCTCGTCCGCCCTGCCGGCCGTCCCCGACTCCGTGAGCCGCACGGGCCTGCCGGTGCTGGCCCACTTCATCTACCGGGTCGAGACATCCCTCTCGAGCATCCTCCGCTGACGCCCGTCGTGGCGGAAAGCCGCGTGATGGCAGGCGCTTCGCTTGACACCCCGCAGCGGCCGTGTGTAGCATGGCGGGCACTCTGGATAGGCTCGTAGCTCAGTGGGAGAGCGCCTCTCTGACGCAGAGGAGGTCGGCGGTTCGAAACCGCCCGAGCCTACCACCCCCCCGCACCGCAGGAGCATATGGCGGAGTCTGAAGAAGAGCGACATCTCGCGCTGACGGGCGAGTTCGATTGCGATCCGACGCCGCTCTCCACGCTGCGCCACTCGGCCTCGCACGTCATGGCCCAGGCGGTGAAGCGCTTGTTCCCCGACGTCAAGCTGGCCATCGGCCCCGCGATCGAGGACGGGTTCTACTACGACTTCGCCCGGCCCGAGCCGTTCACGCCGGAGGACCTCGGCCGCATCGAGGAGGTCATGCGGGAGATCGTCCGCGCGGACCATCCGTTCGAGCGGCAGGAGATGGACCGGCAGGACGCCATCGCCCACTTCGCCGAGCGCGGCGAGCGGTTCAAGGTCGACATCCTCGAGCGGCTGGACGCCCCCCGCGTGTCGCTCTACCGGCAGGGCGACTTCGTCGACCTCTGCCGCGGCCCCCACGTCCGGTCCACGGGCGAGGTGCGCACGTTCAAGCTCCTGACGTCCTCGGGCGCGTACTGGCGCGGCGACGAGCGCAACCCGATGCTGCAGCGCATCTACGGCACCGCCTGGCTGAGCCAGGAGGAGCTGGACCGGTATCTCTGGCGGCTCGAGGAGGCCAAGAAGCGCGACCACCGCCGCCTCGGGCGCGAGCTGGACCTGTTCGAGTTCTTCGACGTGGCGCCCGGAGCGCCGTTCTGGCTGCCCGGCGGAATGATCCTCGTGCGCGAGCTCGAGCGGTTCGCGCGGGAGGAGCTCGACGCGCGGGGCTACCAGGAGATCTCCACGCCGCTGCTCGTCAACAAGCGGCTGTGGGAGGAGTCGGGGCACTGGGAGCACTACCAGGCCAACATGTTCAAGGTCGAGGTCGAGGACGAGGTCTTCAGCCTCAAGCCGATGAACTGTCCCGAGTCGGCCCTGGTCTACCGGCGGGCGCTGCGGTCGTACCGCGACCTCCCCCTCCGCTTCAGCGAGATGGGCCGCTGCCACCGCAACGAGCGCTCCGGCACGCTGACGGGGCTCGTGCGCGTCCGGCAGTTCACGCAGGACGACGCTCACCTCTACTGCCGTCCGGATCAGCTGCAGGACGAGATCACGGGGCTTCTCGCGCTCGTGCTCGCCTGGTACAAGACCTTCAGCCTCGAGCCCTCGTTCAAGCTGGCCACGCGGCCGGAGAAGTACCTGGGGACGGCCGAGCAGTGGGACAGGGCGGAGAGCGCGCTGCACGAGGCCCTGCGCGCCAACGGTCTCGCCTACGCGCTCAACCCGGGCGACGGGGCCTTCTACGGCCCGAAGATCGACATCGACGTCCACGACGCGCTCGGGCGCGCCTGGCAGGTCGCCACGATCCAGGTCGACCTCACGATGCTGCCCGAGCGCTTCCAGCTCGAGTACATCGACACGGACGGGCAGCCGAAGCGCCCGGTGGCGATCCACCGGGCGATCTTCGGCTCCTACGAGCGGTTCATCGGCCTGCTCATCGAGCACTACGCCGGGGCCTTCCCGACCTGGCTGGCGCCGGTCCAGGCCCGCGTGCTGCCCATCAGTGAGAAGCACGCCGAGTACGGCCGCGCCGTCCACGCGCGCCTCCGCGCCGCCCACGTGCGGGCCGAGCTCGACGACCGCAACGAGAAGCTCGGCTACCGCATCCGCGACGCGCAGCTCCGCAAGGTGCCCTACATGCTCGTGGTCGGCGGCCGGGAGGCCGAGCAGGGGACGGTCAGCCTCCGCCACCGCACGGGCGAGGACCTCGGGGCGGTGCCCGTCGACCGCGTGGTCGCCGATCTCGCGAGCGAGATCGGCGCGCGCCTGCCCGGCCTCACCGTGGGCCGTTCGTGATCTCGCCGCCCCTTCACCTTCTCCCGTGCCCGGCGGGCCGGGACACACAGGAGCCACGCCTCTGAGCCAGGCCAAAGAGATCCGCATCAACGAAGCCATCCGCGCGCGCGAGGTCCGTGTCGTGAGTGCCGAGGGCGAGCAGCTCGGGGTCATGTCGATCCAGCAGGCGCTGGAGACGGCGCGCAGCCAGGACTTCGACCTCGTCGAGGTGGCGCCGGAGGCGGCCCCGCCCGTGTGCCGCATCATGGATTTCGGCAAGTACAAGTACACGCAGGCGCGGCGGCAGAAGGAGGCGCGGAAGAAGCAGACGACGATCCTGGTCAAGGAAGTGAAGATGGGCCCCAAGACCGACAAGCACGACTTCGACTTCAAGCTGAAGCACGTGCGCCGGTTCCTCGAGGAGGGGCACAAGGCCAAGGTCACCGTCCGCTTCAAGGGCCGGGAGATGGCGCACACCGAGCTGGGCTGGAAGATGCTGCAGAAGATGGTCGAGGCCGTCTCCGACATCGCGGTGCAGGAGAACAACCCGCGCATGGAGGGGCGGATGCTGCACATCATGCTCAGCCCGAAGGCCACGCACTAGGAGCCAGACGATGCCGAGGATGAAGACGAAGCGCGCCGCCGCCAAGCGGCTGAAGGTCACCGCGTCGGGGCGGCTCGCGCGCCGGCGCGGCTGGAAGAGCCACCTGCTGGAGGCCAAGTCGCCGAAGCGCCGGCGCCGGCTGCGGCAGGCGGCGCTGATCGCCAAGGTGGACGAGCCGCGTCTCCGGACGCTCGTCCCGTACCTGTAGGAGGCCAGAAGGATGCCACGGGCGAAGGGCGGACCGAAGACGCGCCACCGGCGCAAGAAGATCCTCAAGAAGGCCAAGGGGTACGTCGGCGGGCGCTCCCGCCTCTACCGCACGGCCGCCGAGACGCTGCTCCGGGCCGGGGCCTTCGCGTACCGGGACCGCAAGGCCAAGAAGCGCACGGCGCGCCGGCTCTGGATCACGCGGATCAACGCCGCGTGCCGCGAGGCCGGCATCACCTACTCGCAGTTGATGGTGGCGCTCAGGCGCGCGGGCATCCTGCTCGACCGCAAGGTCCTGGCGGAGATGGCCGTGCGCGACCCCGACGGCTTCCGCCGGCTGACCGAGACGGCCCGGACGCAGGCGCGCTGAGGCCGTGGGCCACCCGCGCGTCGACGCCGTGGCCGGCGAGGCCCGCGCGGCGATCGGCCGCGCGGCCTCGTCGGCGGATCTCGAGGCGGTCCGCGTTCGCTACCTCGGGCGCCAGGGGACCCTCACCCAGATCTTGAGAACACTCGGCACGCTGCCCGCGGCCGAGCGGCCGGCCGTGGGCGCCGCCGCCAACGAGGTCAAGCGCGAGCTGGAGACGCTCCTCGAGCGGCGGCTGCGGGAGGTCCAGGCGGCCGAGCGGCGCCGGGAGCGGGCGGCGGCCCGGCCCGACCTCACGCTGCCCGGCCGGCGCCCGCCCCGCGGCGCCGTGCACCCGCTCACCCGGGTCAGCGACGAGATCGCGGCCATCTTCGGCGGGCTCGGGTTCTCCGTGGCCGAGGGGCCGGAGATCGAGACCGACTGGTACAACTTCGAGGCGCTCAACATCCCGCCCGACCATCCCGCCCGCGACATGCAGGACACCTTCTACCTGCCGGGGAGCCTGCTGCTGCGGACGCACACCTCGCCCGTGCAGGTCCGGGTCATGCAGACGCAGCGGCCGCCGGTGCGGATCATCGTGCCCGGGCGCGTCTACCGGCGCGACATCGTCGACATGACCCACTCGCCGATCTTCCACCAGGTCGAGGGGCTCGCCGTGGATCGCGACGTCTCGATGGCCGACCTCAAGGGCACGCTCGAGCTCTTCGCCCGCCAGATGTTCGGAGCGCGCTCGCGCATCCGCTTCCGGCCCTCGTTCTTCCCGTTCACCGAGCCGTCGGCGGAGGTGGACGTGGTGTGCTTCCGCTGCGGCGGCGACGGCTGCCGCGTCTGCAAGCAGTCGGGGTGGCTCGAGATCCTGGGCTCCGGCATGGTGCATCCCACGGTCCTGCGCAACGTCGGGTACGATCCCGAGGAGGTCACGGGCTGGGCCTTCGGGATGGGCATCGAGCGGATCGCCATGCTCCGGTACGGGATCGACGACATCCGCCTGTTCTTCGAGAACGACGTGCGCTTCCTGCGGCAGCTCGCGTAGCGATGAAGATCCCGTACGGGTGGGTCCGGGAGCTGGTGGCCGTCGAGCTCTCCGCCGCCGAGGCGGCGGACCGGCTGATCAACGCGGGGCTGGAGGTGGCGGGCGTCACGCCGATCGCTCCCGGCCTCCGCGGCGTGGTGGTCGGCGAGATCGAGGCGGTGGAGCGGGAGCTGGGCGAGAGCCAGGGCCACCGCCTGGCGCTCTGCCGCGTGACGACGGGCGCCGGCCGCTACACGGTCGTGTGCGGCGCGCCGAATGCGCGGCCCGGGCTCCGCGCGGCGTTCGCGCCCCCCGGCGCCACGCTGCCGGGAGGGCCGGTGACGGTCGCCCGCATCCGCGGCGTGGAGTCCGAGGGCATGCTCTGCTCGGAGCTCGAGCTCGGGCTGGGCGACGAGCACGAGGCCGGCGTGCTCGCGCTCGACCCGGACGCCCCCCTGGGGGCCGACCTCCTGCGCCACCTGGCGCTCGACGACGCCGTCCTCGAGATCGAGATCACGCCCAACCGGCCCGACTGCCTGTCCGTCCTCGGCGTCGCCCGCGAGCTGGCCGCGCTCACCGGCGCCCGGCTCACCCCTCCGGCCATCGCCCTCAAGGAGGCGGACGAGCCCGCGGAGGCGCTGGCCCGCGTGCGCGTCGAGGCCGTGGACCTCTGCCCGCGCTACACCGTCCGGGTCGTCACCGGTGTCACCGTGGGGCCCTCGCCGGCCTGGATGGCGGCCCGGCTCCGCGCGTGCGGCCTGCGGCCCATCAGCAACGTCGTGGACGTCACGAACTACGTCATGTGGGAGCACGGCCAGCCCCTGCACGCCTTCGACGCGGCCACGGTCGCCGACCGGACCATCGTCGTGCGCCGGGCCGGCGCCGGCGAGCGCCTGACGACGCTCGACGGGCAGGTACGGACCCTCGACCCGTCGATGCTGCTGATCGCCGACCGCACGCGACCGATCGGCCTGGCCGGCGTGATGGGCGGCGCCAGCAGCGAGGTCACCGCGGGGACGACCGGCGTGCTGCTCGAGAGCGCGTACTTCCAGGCCGCGTCGGTCCGCCGCACCTCGCGCGCGCTCGGCCTGCGGACGGACGCCGCCTACCGCTTCGAGCGGGGGGCCGACATCGAGGGCCTGGCCGACGCGAGCGCTCGCGCCGCCCAGCTGATCGCGGAGCTGGCGGGCGGGGTGGTCTCCCGCGGCGTGCTCGACGCCTATCCGGCACCGCGGCCGCCGCGGCGGCTGCCGCTGCGCATGGCCCGGGTCCGGCGGGTCGTCGGGATCGCGCCGCCCCGCGACGAGGCGCGGCGCATCCTGGGCGGGCTCGGCCTGCCCACGCGGGAGCGGGGCGAGGACCTCGAGGTCGAGATCCCGTCGTTCCGGCGCGACCTCACGCTGGAGGACGACCTGGTCGAGGAGATCATCCGGGTGTGGGGCTACGACCGGATCCCGTCGGTCACCAGCCCGTCCTCGGTGCGGCTGGTGACGCTCCCCGCGAGCGTGCGACAGGCCGACGCCGTCCGCCGCGCGCTGGTCGGGGCCGGCCTGGTCGAGGTCGTGACCTACTCCTTCACGGACCCCGCCCACGCGCTCGCGCTGCGCTCGGCCGACGACAAGGAGCCGATCGAGCTCGTGAACCCGCTGAGCCAGGAGGCGGCGCTGCTGAGTCCGCACCCGCTGGCCGGCCTGCTCGGCGCCGTCGCCACGAACCTCCGGCGGCAGCAGACCGCCGTCCGGCTCTTCGAGATCGGCAAGACGTACCTCCGCGCCGACGAGGGGCCGCGCGAGCCGCGCTGGGCGGCCATCGCGCTCACCGGGCTCCGCGCCGAGCCGGCCTGGTACCGGCCGCCGGAGGCGGCGGACGTCTACGACGCCAAGGGGCTCGCCGAGCACGTCCTGGACGCGCTCGGCGTCGAGGGGGTGCCCGCCCCCGGCCGGCTGGCCGGCTTCGAGCCGGACGCCCACGGCGCGCTCGCCCTGCCCGACGGCGTCGTGCTCGCGGAGTTCGGCGAGGTGGCGGCCGACGTGCGCGCCCGGTTCGACATCGACGCCCCCGTCTTCGCCGCCGTCGTCGCCCTGGACGCGGTGGCGGCGGCGCCGGCGCGGCCGGCGCGCTACGAGCCGCTGCCGCGCTACCCGGCCGTGCAGCGCGACCTGGCCTTCGTCCTCGACGATGCCGACCTCACCGCCGCGCAGGTGCAGGCCGCCGTCCGGGTGGCGGCGGGCCCGCTGCTGCGCGACCTCACCGTCTTCGACGTCTTCCGGCTGCCCGACGGCCGCCGGAGCGTCGCCTGGCGGCTGACGTTCCAGGCCGACGACCGGACGCTGACGGACGACGAGGTGAACGCCACCCACGCGCGCATCGTGGCGCGGGTGACGGCGGACCTCCGGGTGACGCTGCGGGGCGCATGAACAGCCCGACGGGAGTGGAAGGCATGAGCGACGAGGTCACGGAGCGACTGGGAGAGCTCGAGGAGGGCGTGCGGCGCGCCGGCGCGCTCGTCGTCCGGCTGCGGGAGGACAACGAGCGGCTGCGGCGCGAGGTCAAGCGCCTCGAGGACGAGCGGCGCCAGGTCGTGACGCAGATCGACGCGATCCTGAAGGACATCGGCAAGCTGGACCTGAGCTAGGGCGATGGCCACGCGCGTCGAGCTCCTGCTGCTGGGGCAGCGCCTCACGGTGCGGACGGAGGCCCCGGCCGAGCACGTGCAGCGGCTGGCCGCGTTCCTCGAGGCGCGCGTGAACGAGCTGAAGGACGCCGGCGTCCGCGACCCGATGACCGCCCTCACGCTCGCCGCCCTCGACATCGCCGACGAGCTCTTCCGCGCCCGGGAGGACCGCACGCGGGAGACGGAGGTGCGGGCCAGGCTCGGGGCGCTCGTCGCCCTCCTCGACGAGGTGGCGCCGCCCGCCCGCGAGCCCTGAGCCGGCCCCCGGCGGGCGCGGCGGCGCGCCGGGGGCGCCCCGACGCCGCGCTTGACGCGGCCCCCGGCGAGCGGGTACACACAGAGGCGTCCCTGCGCTGCAGGTGATGCCGGAGGGAAGTTTCAACCTCATTTACCCAACGGGAGCCGTCGACGAGGGCGGTGAGCCAGCCCCTCGCTGAAGGGGACGCCTGAAGCCCTCCAGATAACGGCGCCCACCTGGTATACACCAGGTTCGAAACACCGCCGGCACACGGCAGAGGCGGGGACACGCCCCCGCCGGGCCCGCCCGGGTCCGGCGCCTGCCTCGCGGATTGACGGGCCGCGTCCCGCCCCTCTATACTGGCGACAACTTGTCAATCCTGACAGGCATTTGACGCTCACGATAGGCCCCCGGCCGTCGCAGCCGGATCTGGGATAGACAGCGATGATGGACGCCGCCTGGTTGTTGCTTCCCGTTGTGGCTGTCGTCGCCCTCGCCGTCGGCTACCTGTGGCACAAGTCGGCCAGCGA
>JAICGY010000188.1 GCA_025922915.1 Candidatus Methylomirabilota bacterium
CACCGCGCCGGCGACGAGCGCCTCGCGCAGGCGATACAGGCGCACGCCCTCCGCCAGCGCGACGCCCCCGAGCGCGACCAGGATCGCGCCCATGATCCTCCAGTCCAGCGCTCGCGACGGCGTCCCCCCGTGCATCAGTCGCCGATCTCGACGGTGGCGTGCGGCGTCGCCGCCTCGGGAGCGGCCCGGGTCAGGGCGACCGGCTCGCGCCAGACATGGAGGTCGCCGGCGCGGCGCTGGACGTGGACGCTGTAGAGCGACGACGCGGGACCGGGGAAGTCGCGGCGGAAGTGGGCGCCGCGGCTCTCGTCGCGGGCGAGCGCGCTCGTCACGACGAGGCGGCCGGCGACGCACTGGCTGCGGAGGTTGAGCCAGTCCTGCCAGGCGGTGTTGAGCGCCGGATCCGGGGGCACGCCCACACCGTCCAGGGCCGTCTCGATCCGCTCGATCTCCGCGAGCGCCCGCCGCAGGCCCTCGCCGTCCCGGACGAGGCCGGCGTCGTCCCACATGACGGCGCGCAGCTCGCCCTGGAGGTCGTAGAGCGCCGGCGAGGGCGAGCGGCCGAGCGGCGCCGTGAGCGTCCGGACGACGTCCTCGAGCGCGGCCAACCCGGGCCGGGGCGCGGCGCGTGCCTCCACGAACGCGACCGCCACGTCGCCGGCGATGCCGCCGAACACGGTCGACTCGGCGACGCCGTTGCCGCCCAGCCGGTTGGCGCCGTGCACGCCGCCGGTGTCCTCGCCGGCGGCGAACAACCCGTCGATCGCCGTGCGACAGGTCGCGTCGATCACGATCCCGCCCATCAGGAAGTGCGCGGTCGGGAACACCTCGACCGGCTCGCGCGCCAGGTCGCGCCCGAAGTCCCGGCACCGCTTCACCATGCCCCGGAACGTCCGCTCCACCACCTCGGCGCCCAGGTGGGAGACGTCGATCCACACCCCGCCGTTCGGCGTCCCGCGCCCCTCGGCGACCTCCAGGAACGAGGCGCGGGAGACGAGGTCCCGCGTCGACCGCTCCAGACGGGCGGCATCGTAGCGCGCCATGAACCGCTCGCCGTGGCCGTTGCGCAGGTGGCCGCCCGCGCCACGCAACCCCTCCTCGAGCAGCGCGCCCGTCATCAGCGAGCCGGGGACGACGAGACCGGTGGGGTGGAACTGCACCATCTCCATGTCGCGCAGCGGGAGGCCGACGGCGTGGCCGAGCGCGATGCCGTCCGCGGACTTGTCGGCCGAGCAGGCGATGATCCGGTACATGGTGGGGCCGCCGCCCATGGCGAGCACCGTGGCCCGCGCCCGCACGGCGACGAACCGGCCCCGCCGCACGTCGAGCACCAGCGCGCCGGCCGCACGCCCCTCGTCGTCCAGCCACAGGGCCACCGCACGGCACTCCTCGAGCGCGCGGATGCCGGGCCGCCGCAGCACCTGCTCGGTGAGGCGGCTCATGATCTCGATGCCGGTGAGATCGCCCTTGTGGATGGTGCGGTCGTGGCTCTGCCCGGCGAAGGGCTTCTGGTGGATGCGGCCGTCGGCCGTGCGGTCGAACAGGCAGCCGTAGCGCCACTCGAGCTCGAGGACGCGGCGCGGCGCCTCCGTGACGAGCGTCCACACGAGCTCCTGGTCGTTGATCCACCCGCCACCGGCCAGCGTGTCGAGCAGGTGCGCGTCCAGGGAGTCGGGCTCGGCCAGCACCGCGTTGTACCCGCCCTGCACCATCCGGGTGCACCCGGCGCGACCGAGCAGCCCCTTGACGACGACGGTGACGGCGAGCGACGGGGCGGCATCGGCCGCGTGCAGGGCCGCGCAGAGGCCGGCCCCGCCGGCGCCGAGGACGAGGACATCCGTGTCGAGGCGCTCGATCACCGCGTTTGCAAGAGCCGCTCGAAGAGTGCCCGCCCGTCCTCCGAGGTCCACGGCCGGGCGCCGATCACCCTGGCGACCAGGCGGCCGTCACGGCCCACGATGAACGCGGTCGGCGTGGCCGTCACCCCGTAGGCGGACGTGACCTGCCCGCCGGGGTCGAGGAGCACGGGCATGCTGATCCGCGTGCGTCGGACCCACGCCGCCACCGTGTCGCGCGGCTCGTCGATGTTGATGGCGAGGACCACCAGACCGCGTCCCTGCCACTGCCGGTGCACCTGCTCGATCGACGAGGGCAACTCCCTCGTGCAGTGCGGTCACCACGAAGCCCAGAAGTACAGCAGGACCGGCCGTCCGCGCTGCTCGGCGAGGGTGGTCCGGCGGCCGCCGTCCAGCCGCTCGAGCGCGAACGCCGGCGGCGTGCGGCCGTCCATCGGCACCATGCCGAGGCGGGCCAGCGTCTCCTCGAGTCCGGCCCCCGCGGCGGCCCCGACCGGCGGGGCGGCGGCCACGGCGGCCAGGCCCGGCGCCGCCCCGGCCAGCACGCGGAGGAACGTGCGGCGGTCGATCCCGGCGCGGTCTCCGGCTCGCGTCATCGCGCCATTGTGACCGGTTCGGGGGCGGCGCGCATCCCTCGTTTCGCGCGCGTCAGCCGCCCTCGATCCGGTAGGCGGCCGCGTCCGGCTTGAAGGCCCGCGGCAGCCAGAGGGGCCGCCGCAGCCCGCCCGGCCCGGGCGCCGGCCGCGCGAGCGCCAGCCACTCGCGATAGACCTCGAAGGCGCGGCGCGTGTCGACCTCGATGTCGCCGTAGCGGTCCTCGGGCCCGGCCCTCGTCACGCGCACCTTCTGGTGCCAGCAGTGCTGCCCGGAGACCGGGTCGGGCTGCACGGGGAACGTGAGGTTCTGGTTGACGCCCGCCTCCTCCCACCACACCCGGCTCGAGTCCGGGTCCTCGCTCGCGAACGGCCGGACGCCGTGGAGCTGCCGCATCCGCCAGCGGCCGGGCTCGGGCTGCGTGAGATCGACGAGCGCGGTCGACCAGCGCTCGCCGCCGGTGTCCTCGCGCAGCCGCCAGCGGCCGATGTGGTGCGAGCAGGCCACGATGCCCGGCCGCAGGCCCTCGGTGACCCACGCGCGATCGACGAAGTGACCGATCGCCGTCTCGACGCGGACGAGGTCGCCGGTGGCCACGCCCACGCGGGCCGCGTCGTCCGGGTGGAGCCACACCGGGTTGGTGTGGGAGATCTCGTAGAGCCACTTGGCGTTGCCCGAGCGCGTGTGGATGAGCGTCGGCAGGCGGAAGGTGGGCAGGAGCACCATCTCGCCCTTCGCCCGGTCCAGGCGCGACCAGTGCACGTGGCTCCGGATGTAGTTCGGCACCGCCTGCTCGGGCCAGCCCCAGGCCTTGAGCGTCGGCGAGAAGAACTCCAGGCGCCTCGACGGCGTCGGGAAGCCCACCCGCGCGACGCCGTCGACCTCGAGCCCGACCGCCTGGCCCTCGCGCGTCACGATCCGCGACGCGGGATCCACGCTGGCCCCCGTCAGGTCCTTCGCCGGCAGCGGCTTCCCGTGGCTCTCGTACACGCCGTCCTCGATCAGGAACGCGCCGTACTTGCGCATGTACGCGAGCGGGGCGAGCCCCTCCTTGGCCGCCGCCTCCGGCAGGCCGGGGACCGAGTGCTCGAAGATCCAGCGGTAGAACTCCTCGATGCGCAGCCGCTCGCCCGGGCGGTAGGGCGACTCGAAGTACTTGCGGATGCCCAGCGCGCCGTCCGGGTCGATCCGCCACGACAGGGCGATCCAGAACTCGTCCTCCTCCCACACCTGCCCGAGCCCGGCCGCCTCGTGCGCCTGCCACGTCCAGTCGAAGGTCCGGCCCTGCCGCTCGAGGGCCAGGCGCAGCACGGGCTGGCGAAAGCCGATCCAGCGCGCGGCGTGCGTCTCCTGCGACATCAGGTCGTGGCGCTCGGAGGCGTGCCCCATCGGGAGCACGTAGTCGGCGAACCAGGCGGTCTCGCTCCAGACCGGCGTGAGGCAGGCGTGGCGCTCCACGCGCGTCTCGTCGGTGAGGGCCTCGATCCACGACATGCCGTCCGGATTGGTCCAGACCGGGTTGTAGACCCGCGTGAAGTACATGGCGAGCTTGCCCCGGCCCTCGCGCAGGAAGTGGGGCAGGAGGAAGCTCATCTCGAAGAACGCCAGCGGGTACTCGCGCGGCATGAGGAGCTCGCTCCACACGCGGGCGGGCGCCGGCATCATCGGCGGCGCCGGGATCGCCTTGTTGAAGGCGCTGGGGGCGGTCCCGCCCTCGGTGGCCACGGAGCCCGTCAGCACGACGAGCAGCTGCAGCGCACGCGCCACCTGCCAGCCGCCCAGGTTCCCCGCCGCGGTGTTGCGCCAGACGTGGGTCGCCAGGCGTCCGCGGGCCTCGCCGACCGCCCGCGCCACCTCCACGACGACGGCGGCGTCCACGCCGCTCTCGCGGGCGGCGAACTCCGGCGTGAACGGCGCGTAGAGCTCCTCCAGCGCCTGCTCGAACGCCTCGAACGTCCCGGGGAGGTCCGGCCGCTCGGACCGCAGATACTCCTCCCAGTTGACCCAGCGGCGGACGAACTCGCGATCGTGGCGGCGCTCGCGCACGAGGAGGCTGGCGATGGCCAGCAGCAGGGCGCCCTCGGTCCCGGGCCAGGGCGCCAGCCACCAGTCGGCCATCGACGCCGTGTTGGACAGCCGCGTGTCGATGACGCAGACCTTCGCCCCCCGCGCCTTGCCCTCCATGATCCGCTGCGCGTGCGGGTTGAAGTAGTGGCCCGTCTCCAAATGGGAGGACAGCAGGAGCATCATCCGGGCGTTGGCGTGATCCGGCGAGGGCCGGTCCATGCCCATCCAGAACGCGTAGCCGGCGCGGGCGCTCGCCGAGCAGACGTTGGTGTGGCTGTTGTGGCCGTCGACGCCCCAGGCGTGGAACACGCGCTGCAGGTAGACCAGCTCGTGGCCCGGGCGCCCGAGGTGGTACATGATCTCCTTGGGCCGCCCCTCCACGAGGGCCGCCCGGATCCGCGCCGCGATGTCGTCCAGGACCTCGTCCCACGTCACCCGTTCCCACCCACCGCCGCCGCGCGGGCCCGTGCGCCGCAGCGGGTAGCGGATGCGCTCGGGGTCGTTCACCTGGTTCAGCGTGGCCGGGCCCTTGGCGCAGTTGCGGCCACGGCTGCCGGGGTGCGCCGGGTTGCCCTCGAACTTCTGGATTCGCCCCGTGTCCTTGTCGACGTAGGCGAGGAGCCCGCACGCCGCTTCGCAGTTGAAGCAGATGGTGGGAATGAGCGAGTAGCGCCGCGTCACCCGCCGGGGCCAGGCGAGCGCGTCGAGCTCCTCCCAGTCGTCCCAGCGCGCGGCGGGGGGATAGGCGGCGAGCCCTCCGCCGGGGGCGGGCAGGTCGCGCGCGGTGGGATGCAACGGCTCCCTCGGCGGCTGGGACATTCGCTCTCCGTCGTCGGCGGCCACGTGTCTCGGGCGCTCAGCTGAGCGGGATCGCCTGGCCGGCCTTGATCCAGACGTCCTCGTAGAGGGCCAGGCCCACCAGCGCCAGGACCGCGGCCACGGGCGCCAGGGCCGGGACGAGGGCGAGCACCACCGGGACCAGGACGCCGGCGACGACGACGCCTCCCCAGAACCGGGCGCGAAGCGGCCCGTCGGTGATCAGCCGGGCCGACCGCGCGGCGTCCACCGCCGGGTGCCGGGCCGCGAACTCCGCGGCCAGCACGACCCCGTGCGCGACCAGGGCGAGCGCCAGCGCGTACCCCAGCCCGGCGAGGACGGCGGGATCGCGCCGGCTCGCCGCCTCCACGAGCAGCAGGGCCGCGGCGCCGGCGACGGCGGCGCCGACGAGCAGGTGCGGGAGCAGCAAGGGGCTCTGCCAGAAGTCGCGGCCCTCGGCCTGCCCGTACAGGAAGGCGCGGTAACCCGCCGCCGCGGCGGCGGCGAGCAGCGCCGGGATGGCGAGCGCCCGCAGCGCCCCGGGCGAGCCCGCGAGCCCGGCGAGCAGCCAGAGGCCGCACACGACGCCGAACGCCATCAGGATCCAGGCGCCGAGCACCAGCCACGAGCGCGGGTTGCCGCGCGTGAGGATGAAGTGGAACCGGTCGGGCCGCTTCAGGTCGGCGACGAGGAGCACCGTCGTGAGCGCGAGGAACACCAGCGCGAGCACCGGGGCGGCCACGCCGCCGAGCCAGCCCCCCGCCGCCCCGAGGAGCGCGGCGGCGGCGGCGACGCCGAGGACGCCGGCCGCGACCGACTTCGTCCAGAGATAGGCGGCCACCTTCCATCCCCACGGGCGCGCCACGTGGGGCACGTCGTAGACCGGCCGCCCCAGCCGTCCGTCGCCGTGCGGCGCGACGGGCTGGGCGGCGGCGACCATGCGCACGAGATCGATCTCCTCCGGCGGCCGCGTGGCGAACTGGTAGCGCTCCGTCGAGGTCTGCAGGCTGGGGCTGAGCGTGGCCGTGTCGGCGCCGAGATAGTAGAGCTTGGGCCGCGTCCCCTGCTCCGCCTTGCGCACCTGGACCTGCTCGGTGGCGACCAGCCGCGCGATCGGGGAGCGGGCGTCGTCCAGATCGCCGGCGACGATCGCCTGCTCGGGGCACACGATCACGCAGGCGGGGGCCAGGCCGACCTCGACCCGGTGCGCGCAGTAGTTGCACTTGGCCGCCGTCTGCGTGACGGGATCGATGTAGAGCGCGTCGTAGGGGCAGGCCTGCATGCACGACTTGCAGCCGATGCAGCGGTCCCGATCGAAGTCGACGATGCCGTCGGCGCGCCGGTAGAGCGCCACCGTCGGACAGATGGTCACGCACGGAGCGTCGTCGCAGTGATTGCAGCGGAGCACGGCGAAGTAGCGGCGGGTGTCGGGGAACGAGCCCCGCTCGACGTACTTCACCCACGTGCGGAAGGCGCCGAGGGGGACCTGGTGCTCCTCCTTGCAGGCCACCGTGCAGGCGTGGCATCCGATGCACTTGCGCTGGTCGATCACGAACCCGTAACGCACGGCAGCCGCACCGTACGGTCCGCGTCTCACCGTGTCAAGGGAGCGGGCGCCCGTGCGCCCGCCATCGGGGGCCGATCAGGGGGCGAGCAGGTCGACCCAGATCTGGATCGCCGTCGCCAGCACCACCACGAACAGCAGCTGCTGGAGCCGGCGCCCCGGCAGGCGGCGGCTGGCCATCGCGCCGAGGCGGGCGCCCGGAATGGCGCCGAGCGCGACCAGCAGCGCCGGCGCCCACAGGATCTGGCCGGTGGCCAGCTTGCCCGCGAAGCCGGTGAGGGCGGCGACGCCGGTGATGGCCAGGGAGCTGCCGATCGTGACGCGGATCGGGATCCGCACGAAGACCAGCAGCAGCGGCACGAGCAGGAACGCCCCGCCCGCGCCCACCGCCCCCGCGGCCAGCCCGACCCCGAGGCAGACGGCCGCCGCCAGCCACCGCGAGAACTCGATCTGCTCGGCGAAGATCGTGTCGCCGCGCGGATCCCGGGCGGCGAGGAGCAGCGGCAGCGCCGCCGTGACCATCACCGCGAACAGGGCGAGCAGCCACCGATCGTCGACGAACGTGGAGGCGACCGCACCCACGAGCGCGCCGAGGCCCATGGCCGCGCCGCCGACGATGGCGAGCCCCCCGTGGACGGCGCGCGTCCGGCGATGCGCGAGGGTGCCCGACACGGCGGCGGCGAGGACCTGCACCATGGTCACGCCGGTCACGGCCTTGACGTCCAGGGCCCCGACGTCGAGGAGCGGCGGCACGTGCAGGAGGAGCGGGATCATCACGACGGCGCCGCCGATGCCGAGCAGGCCGGACACGAAGGCGCCGCAGAGGCCGAGCGCGGCGAGGGTGACACCGAAGACCACCGTCACGACGACGGGACGGACGCCGGGGCGGCCGCCGGTTCCGCGGACGCGCTGCCGGCGATCACCGCCGGACCGAGTACCCGGCCTTCACCCAGGCGGTCATCCCGCCGGTGACGTTGAACCAGCCGCCGAGACCCTGCCGCTTCAGGGCGCTGATCGCCAGGCTGGAGCGGACGCCGCCGGCGCAGACGACGGCCTTCGGCCGATCGGGGGGGAGCGTCGCGGCGCGGCGCGGCGCCTCGACCATGGGCAGATGCACCGCGTCCTCGACGTGGCCATCGGCCCACTCGGCGGGCTCGCGCACGTCGACCACCGTCACGTCGCGCCCCTCCTCGAGCCACGCCGCCAGCTCGTGCACGGTGATCTGCGGCACCATCTCGACCGGCAGCCCGGCGCTGCGCCACTCGACCATGCCCCAC
>JAICGY010000189.1 GCA_025922915.1 Candidatus Methylomirabilota bacterium
TCGCGTCGGTCGAAGCAGGAGCCGCCGGCCCAGGGCGGCTGGAACATGTTCCACACCAACTGGGTGGCCCACGACATCATGAACCCGATCGCCAACGCCGGCATCAACGCCAAGGGCGCCAAGGGCGGGTGGTTCGGCTGGCCCGCCGACCCGCAGATCGAGGACATGCGCGACCGGTTCGCGCGGGAGACCGATCCCGCCAAGCAGAAGCAGATCGCGGAGGCCATCCAGAAGCGGGCGTACGAGATCCACGCCTACCTGCCGCTGGGCGAGTACACGTCGGCGATCGCCTTCCGCGACTCGCTGTCGGGCGTCCTCGACGGCCCGGTGCCGTACTTCTGGAACATCGAGAAGAAGAAGTAAGGTCGCCCGCGCGGTAGGGTGTACGGCTTCATCGCGAAGCGGCTGCTGGCCACCATCCCCGTCATGGGGGTGGTGGCCGTCGTCGTCTTCCTCATGCTGCGGCTGGCCCCGGGGGACCCCGCCGCCGTCCTCGCCGGCGACATCGGCTCGCCGGACGACATCCGGCGCATCCGCACCGCGCTGGGGCTCGACCAGCCGATCCACACCCAGTTCTTCATCTGGATGGGCCGGCTCGTGCGGGGCGACCTGGGCACCTCCATCATCTCGAGCGTCCCCGTCACCACGATGATCGGGCAGCGGCTCGAGCCCACGCTGGCGCTGGCCACCACGACCATCCTCTTCGCCGTGCTGGTGGCGGTGCCGCTCGGGGTGCTGGCCGCCTGGCGTCACGGCACGTGGGTGGACCGGCTCGTCATGATGTTCTCGGTGGCGGGCTTCTCGGTGCCGGTGTTCGTGCTCGGGTACGCCTACATCTTCGGGTTCGCCATCAACCTCAAGTGGCTGCCCGTGCAGGGCTACGTGAGCATCAGCGAGGGGTTCTGGCCGTTCTTCCAGCGGCTCATCCTGCCGACGCTCACGCTGAGCGTCATCTACATCGCGCTCATCGCGCGCATCACGCGGGCGAGCGTGCTGGAGGTGCTGGGGGAGGACTACATCCGCACCGCCCACGCCAAGGGCGTCGTCGAGCGGCGCGTGCTGATCCGGCACGCCCTCGCCAACGCCGCGGTGCCGATCGTCACCGTGATCGGCCTCGGCGTCGCGCTCCTGATCGGCGGCGTCGTCGTGACCGAGAGCGTGTTCAACGTGCCCGGGCTGGGCCGGCTCACCGTCGAGGCCGTGCTCGCCCGCGACTACCCCATCATCCAGGGGCTCATCCTGATCTTCTCGGGCGTCTACGTGTTCCTGAACCTGGCCATCGACATCACGTACACGCTCCTCGACCCGAGGATCCGGTACTGAGATGAGCGTCATCCCCCGCACGCTGCCCGGCGCCGACGCGGTCCCCGCGCCCCCGAGCGCCCTCGTCCGGGGCGGGCTCCTCCGCCACCCGGGCGTCCTCTTCGGCGGGGCCGTGCTCGTCCTGCTCGCGGTGATGGCGGTCCTGGCGCCGTGGCTGGGCACGGGCGACCCGCTCGCCCTCGATCCCGTGCAGCGGCTCAAGGGGCCGTCCGAGACCTACTGGCTGGGCACCGACTTCTACGGACGGGACCTCTACACCCGCGTGGTGTACGGCGCCCGCATCTCGCTCATCGTCGGCATCACGGTGGCGACGCTCGCCATCTCGATCGGCCTGGCCATCGGGCTCCTCGCCGGCTACATCCGGTGGCTGGACACCGTCATCATGCGGTTCATGGACGGCCTCATGGCCATCCCCGGCATCCTCCTCGCCATCGCGCTCATCGCGCTCACCGGGGCCAGCCTGCTCACCGTCGTGGTGGCGATCACCATTCCCGACATCCCGCGCGTCGTGCGCCTGGTGCGCAGCGTGGTGCTCACGATCCGCGAGGAGCCGTACGTCCAGGCGGCGATCGCGGTGGGCACGCGGATGCCCAGCATCCTCGTCAAGCACGTGCTCCCGAACACCATCGCGCCGCTGATCGTCCAGGGCACCTACGTCGCCGCCTCCGCCATCCTGGCCGAGGCGATCCTGTCGTTCCTGGGCGCCGGCATCCCGCCGGAGATCCCGACGTGGGGGAACATCATGGCCGAGGGGCGGGTGTACTTCGTGATCGCCCCCCGGATCATCCTGCTGCCCGGCATCTTCCTCGCCCTCACCGTGCTGGCCGTCAACGTGCTCGGGGACGGCCTGCGCGACACGATCGATCCCCGCATGTCCAAGCGTGTCTGAGCGTCCCGTGACCGACGGCCCCGTCCTGACCGTCCGCGACCTGACCGTCCGCCTGCCGCGGGGCGCCGACCGCGAGCACGCGATCCGCGACGTCTCGCTCGAGGTCCGCCCCCAGGAGATCGTCTGCCTCGTCGGCGAGTCGGGCTCGGGCAAGTCGGTGACGGCGTTCGCCGTGATGGGCCTGCTGCCGCGCAAGCAGCTCGTGGCGGAGTCGGGCTCCATCCGGCTCCTCGGCGAGGAGCTGCTGGGGGCGCGGCCGGCCCGCCTGCGCGACCTGCGCGGCGACCGGATGTCGATGATCTTCCAGGAGCCGATGACGGCGCTCAACCCCGTCATGACGGTGGGCGCCCAGATCGACGAGGTCTTCGCCACCCACACCGGCCTGGGCAAGGCCGAGCGCGAGGCGCGCGTGCAGGCGCTCATGGCGTCGGTGCGGCTGCCGGACCCCGGGCGCCTCGCCACCACGTATCCGCACCAGCTGTCGGGCGGCCAGCGCCAGCGGATCATGATCGCGATGGCGCTGGCCCTGGACCCGGCGCTGCTCATCGCCGACGAGCCGACGACCGCGCTCGACGTCACCACGCAGGCGCAGATCCTGAGACTGATCAAGGAGCTCCAGGGCGAGCACCGGACGGGCGTCCTCTTCATCACCCACGACTTCGGGGTGGTGGCGGAGATCGCCGATCGCGTGTGCGTGATGCGGGAGGGGGCGATCGTCGAGACCGGCACCACGCGCGAGGTGCTCACGACGCCGCGGCACGCCTACACGCAGATGCTGATCGCCGCCGTGCCGAGCATCGTCCCGCGAGCCGCGCGCCCGCCGTCGGCGGCGCCGGTCGTGCTCGAGACGCGGGCCCTCGACAAGGTCTACGCCGAGCGCACGTTCTTCCGGCCGGTGCGCACCGTGCACGCGGTCGACCGGGTGGACATCGCCGTGCGGCGGGGCGAGACGCTGGGCGTGGTGGGCGAGTCGGGCTCCGGCAAGTCGACGCTCGCGCGGTGCGTGACACGGCTGATCGACCCCACGGGGGGCACGATCCACGTGGACGGCGTCGAGATCGGGCGGCTCGCACCCGGCGCGCTCCGGCCCTACCGGAAGCGGATCCAGATCATCTTCCAGGACCCGTACCGCTCGCTGAACCCGCGGCGCACGGTGGGCCAGTCCCTCGTCGAGGGTCCGATCAACTACGGGCTGTCGCGCGAGCGCGCGCTGGCGCGGGCGCGCGAGCTGCTGGAGCTGGTGGCCCTGGACGGGCGGGCGATCGACCGCTATCCCCACCAGTTCTCCGGCGGCCAGCGCCAGCGCATCTGCATCGCCCGCGCCCTCGCCATGCAGCCGGAGGTGCTGGTGGCCGACGAGCCGGTCTCGGCCCTCGACGTCTCCGTGCAGGCCCAGGTGCTCGAGCTCCTCGCCGACATCCGCCGGCGGTTCGACCTGGCCATGCTCTTCATCACCCACGACCTGCGGGTCGCCGCCCAGGTCTGCGACAGCGTGGCCGTCATGTACCAGGGCCGCATCGTGGAGCACGGGCCGGTGGGCGAGGTGTTCACCCGGCCCCGGCACGACTACACGCGGGCGCTGCTCGAGGCGGCGCCCGGGCGGGGCTGGACGTTCGGGGCGGGCGGAGCCCACACCCTGGCGCCGGCGGGCGTGCCGGCGGGGGGGACCGCGTGACGGCGCCCGCCGACCTCGTGCTGACCGGAGGCCGCGTCCACACGGTGAACCCGGCGAACGAGGTCGTCGCCGCCGTCGCCGTGGCCGGCGGCCGCATCGTGGCCGCCGGCACCGATGGGCAGATCCGCGACCTGACGGGCCCGCGCACGCGGGTGGTGGAGCTGCGCGGGCGCTCCGTGCTGCCCGGCTTCGTCGACGGCCACGCGCACCTCGTGAGCCTCGGCATGTCGATGGTGTCCATCGACTGCAAGGCGCCGGGCATGCAGTCGATCCGCGCCCTGCAGGACGCGGTGCGCGCGCGGGCGGCCGCGCAGCCGAAGGGCACGTGGATCCGCGGGCGCGGCTACGACCAGTCCCGCCTGGCCGAGAAGCGGCACCCCAACCGGCTCGACTGGGACGTGGTCGCCCCCGAGCATCCCGTGATCTTCACGCGCACGTGCGGCCACATCGCCTCGGTCAACGGCCGCGCGCTCGCCGCCGCCGGCATCGACGACGGGACGCCCGACCCGCCGGGGGGGCGTTACGACCGCGAGGGCGGGCGGCACCTCGGCGTCGCCTACGAGACGGCCCAGACGCCGCTGCAGGTGGCCGCGCTGCCCACGCGCGCGGAGCTGCAGGCCGCGCTGCTGCGGGCCGACCGGGCCTACCTCGAGGCGGGCGGAACCAGCGTGCACGACGCGGGCGGCCTCACCGGGCCGGCCTTCGTGCCGTGCCAGGACCTGGTCGCCGCCGGCCGGATGCGCCTGCGCGTCTACGCCTTCGCGACCGTCAACAGCCGGGCCCACCCGCTGATGGGCCTGCTCGAGAGCGGGCTGCACAGCGGCCTCGGCGACGAGCGGCTGCGCCTGGGGGCCTTCAAGGTGATGACGGACGGCTCCTCGAGCGGCCCCACGGCGGCGACGCGGGAGCCGTACACCTCGAACTGCCAGGACTGCGGCATCCTCTACTGGGAGCAGGAGGACCTCGACGACCTGCTGGGCACGGCGCACCGGCAGGGCTTCCAGTGCACGGTGCACGCGGTGGGCGACCGGGCCATCGAGCAGACTCTCGACGCCCTGGCGCGGGCGCAGCGGGAGTTCCCGCGCGAGGGGCTGCGGCACCGGATCGAGCACTGCGGCATCTGCCCGGCCGACCTCCGCGCCCGCGTGCACGCCCAGCGCATCGTGCCCGTCATGCAGCCAGCCTTCTTCTGGGAGTTCGGCGAGGGCTACATCGCCAACTACGGCCGCCACCGCGCCGACACCATGTTCCCGGCGCGCAGCCTGATCGCGGCCGGGGTGCCGGTGGTCGGGTCCTCGGACGCGCCCGTCACGCACCACGCGCCGCTCTTCGGCATCGAGCAGGCGCTCACCCGGGCCACGATGGGCGGCGACAGCTGCGGCCCGGACGAGCGCGTGGACCTCACCACCGCCATCCGCATGCACACGATCAACGGCGCCTTCGCCTCCGGCGAGGAGCACCTCAAGGGCAGCCTCGAGCCCGGCAAGCTGGCCGATCTCGTCGTCCTCGGCGAGGACCTCGCCCGCGTGCCGGCCACCGCCATCCGCCAGGTGCCCGTCGCGATGACGGTCGTCGGCGGCGAGGTCGTCCATGAAGCCTGAGTCGCACGCGCCGGCGGATCACAAGGCGTCACCGCCGCCCGTTGCATGAACCTCCTCGCCGCCGGCGTCATGGCGGCGTGCTTCTGGCTCCGGCACCCTCGACTCCAGGTGAGCCGGTAGCCGTCAGCGCAGGATGCGGATGGCGAGGAAGCCGGCGATGCCGAGGGCGAGCAGGGCCCAGGTGAACAGGTCGAAGTAGCGCTCGATCAGGGTGCGGACCTGGGTGCCGAAGAGGTAGAGGACGGTGGCCACGCCGAAGAACCGCGCCGAGCGCCCGATCATGGATGCCGCGACGAGCGTGAGGATGCTGACGTCGAAGACGCCGGCGGCGACGGTGAAGACCTTGTAGGGGATCGGGGTGAACGCCGCCGTCAGGATCGCGAGGAACGCGTTGTCGCGGTAGAGCGCCTGCACGTGGTCGAACGTCGCCTGCGAGAACACCCAGGGTATGAAGATGGGGCGCGCGAGATGCCAGGCGCCGGCCCCGATCGCCCAGCCGACCATACCGCCCAGAATGGAGCCCACCGAGCACACCAGGGCGAAGCGAAAGGACGATCGCGGCGCGCCCACGCAGAGCGCGATGAGGAGGACGTCGGGCGGGACCGGGAAGAACGACGACTCGGCGAACGCGATCGCGAAGAGCGCCCACGTGCCCCCCGGCCGGTTCGCCCAGCCGACGGTCCAGTCGTACAGGCGGCGGATCAGGTGCGGCCGCGGCGCGGCGAGGCCGGCAGCATCTCCCGACACGGGAGGAATTCTACCGGATCGGCGGGTCAGCCGTGTGGTCTCGGCCCCAGGACTGTCAGGATCGCGAGGACGACGAACGTCGGTGCGTCACGCCCGATGGACGACCGCGCCGCCGACGGCGGTGAGCACCACCGGGATGCGGGCGATCTCGGTGGGGGGGACGCGGCGGGGATCGTGGGCGAGCGCGCAGAGGTCGGCCCACTTGCCGACCTCGAGCGTGCCCAGCTCCGTCTCGCGGAACTGGGCGAACGCGCCGCCCATCGTGTACCAGCGGATTGCCTCCAGCACGTCGATGCCCTCGCGGGGGACGTACGGCGCCCCGCTCGCGGTCAGCTGGGTGACGGCGGCCTCGATGCCGCCGAGCGGCGCGCCGTCGACGACGGGCCGGTCGGAGGAGAACGCCACCCGGCAGCCGCGCAGGCTCTTCAGCGGGTAGCAGTAGCGCAGGCGCGCCTCCCCCAGCGCCCGCCGGAAGCCATCGCCCAGCTCGGTGATGAACCGAGGCTGGGTGACCACGACCATGCCGCGGCGCCGGATAGCGGGGATCTGATCGCGCCGCAGGACGCCGCAGTGCTCGACGCGCGGGCGCCGTGCCCGGGCCCGCGCGCCCAGGGCGCCGTCGACGGCGGCGATGGCGACGTCGATGGCGCGGTCGCCGATGGCGTGCATGCAGACCTGCCAGCCCGCCCCCGTCACCTGGTCGACCTGGCGCCGCAGCGCCGCCTCGGGCTTCAGGAGGAATCCGGACGTGTGCGGGTCGCTGGCGAAGGGGGCGGTCATCGCCGCGGTGCGGCCGATGAGCGAGCCGTCGAGGAAGATCTTCACGCCTCCGAGCCGCAGGCGGTCGGTGCCGAAGCCGGAGGTGAGCCCGAAGCCGAGCTCGACGCGGCCGTCCACGACGGGCAGCGCCTCGACGTCGACGAGGAGGCTGGTGCGGACGGGCAACCTCCCGTCCGACGTCGCCTCCTGGTACGCCCGCAGCTCCTGCGGGACGAGCGAGCCCGCCCGCGCGTCCTGCACGGAGGTGAGCCCCTCCGCGACGAAGCGCGCGCCGGCGGCGGCGAGCGCGGCCTTCGCCTGCTCGAGGGGCACGGGCGGGATCGCGGCGCGGAGGAGCGCCTGCGCTGTCTCCTTCAGCACGCCCGTCGGCGCGCCGCCCGGGTCGCGATCGATCACGCCACCCTCGGGATCCGGCGTGTCGCGGCTGATGCCGGCGCGTGCGAGGGCCAGCGAGCTCGCGACGCCCATGTGGCCGGACGTGTGCTGCAGCCACACCGGGTGGCCGGGCGCGGCCTCGTCCAGGTCGGCCCGGGTTGGATGCCGCAGCTCGGCGAGCTTGTTGTCGTCGTAGCCGTGGCCGCGCACCCAGGCCCCGTCCGGCGTCCGGCGGGCGCGCGCGGCGACGGCCGCGGTGACGTCGGCCACCCGGCGGGCCGCCTTGAGGTTCACCTGGAGCAGCGTGAGCCCGAAGGACAGCACGTGGCAGTGCGCATCGTTGAACCCAGGCACCACGGTCGCGCCGCCCAGGTCGTGGCGCCGGGTGCGCGGGCCGGCCAGGGCGCGAATCTCGCGCGTCGTGCCGAGCGCGACGATCCGGCCGTGGAGGACGGCCAGCGCCTCCACGCGCCGGTCGTGGGCGTCGAGCGTCAGGATGTCCCCACCGACGAGGATGGCGTCGGGTGCGATCGCCCGGCGCGGACGCGCGCTCACGGATCGGTCGGCGCGAGCAGCGCCTTCGCCCGGGCGCGGAGGTCGTCGGGCAGCGGGGTCGGGCGGCGCGCGTCCATGTCCAGGTGCACGCCGAGCTGGTCGAGCGTCGCCACGCGGCGGCCCGTGCCCTCCTCCTGCATGACGTGGAAGACGCGCATCGACGACGTGCCGACGTGGAGGAGCCCGGAGTGGACGCCGA
>JAICGY010000190.1 GCA_025922915.1 Candidatus Methylomirabilota bacterium
CATCGACTTGCTGGAGGACACGAGCAGGCCGCCCTCGCCGAACACCCGGGCGAGGGCGCGTGCCTCGACCCGGTCGTTCTGGACCGTCGCGGTGCCGTGCGCGTTCGCGTAGCGCACCTGGCGCGGCGCCAGGCCGGCGTGGGCCAGCGCCGCGCGCATCGCCCGCGCCATCCCCTCGCCCTCGGGCTCGGGCGCCGTCACGTGGTGGGCGTCCGTCGTCATCCCGTGGCCGGCGAGCTCGGCATAGACCCGGGCGCCCCGCGCCCGCGCCCGCCCGGCCTGCTCGAGCACGAGGAAGGCGGCGCCCTCCCCGATCGACATGCCGCGGCGGTGGCGATCGAAGGGCCGGCACGGCTCGGTGTCGAGCAGCTTCAGGGCGTTGAACCCCATGAAGCAGAGCCGCGTGAGAGCATCGACGCCCCCCGCCAGCGCGACGTCCACGACCCCGTCGGCGACGAGATCGGCAGCCTCCGCGAGGGCGGCCGCGCCCGAGCTGCACGCGGTCACGATCGTGTAGCGGGGACCGCCCAGCCCCAGCGCGTGGCCGAGGGCGTCCACGTGGGCCAGCGGAAGCATCGCGCGCAGGGGCGCCGTCCCGCGCGGGTGGCGCTCACCCCGATGCCGCGCCCAGAACCACGCCTCCGCCTCCAGCATCCCCCCGCCCACCCCGCCGACGACGAGGGCCGCGCCCGCCCGCGCCGCCGGCTCCACGCCCGCATCCTCGAGCGCCTCCCGGGCGGCCGCGAGCGCGAACCGGTCGGCGCGGGAGCGCCGGGGGGAGCCGAGCGGCAGCCCGGGCACCTCGGCCGCGATGCGACAGCGGAAGCCCTCGGGCTCGATCACGGTCAGCGGGCGGATTGCGCAGGTGCCCGCGGAGAGCCCCGTCCAGAACGGTTTGACGCCGACGCCGAACGGGCTGACGGCCCCCAGACCGGTGACGACGACCCGCCTCATGCGACTCCGAGGCGGGAGGCCACGAAGCGGGAGAGCGCGTCGAAGGAGGCGAAGTGCGCCGCGACGTTCTCCGACTCGTCGATCGTCACGCCGAATCGCTCCTCGATGGCGAGGGACAGCTCGATGAAGTCGAGGGAGTCCAGCCCGATCGATCCCTCCACCCCCCGCGCCAGCGGCGTCGACACCGACACCTCCGCCGCCCGTCGCGGATCGAACTTCAGCCGCGCGACCAGGATGGACTTGAGCTCGTCGAAGACCTCTTTCGCTTCCATGACCCTCCCGCCTGGTTGTCCTCAGGCCGCCGTGGGGACGACGTCCACCTCGACGCCGGCCCGGCGCCCGCGCCACGTACCCGTCACCCGCGTACGGCCGGCGCCCGTCGCGCCCGCCACGGCGAGCGCGATCAGCGGGCCGCAGGCGAGCGTCTGGCCGGCGCGGGCCTCGACAGCGCCCTCCAGCAGCACCGGCTCCGCGACCGCCTCGTACCGCACGCCGTGCGGGCCGGCTACGAGCAGCGCGCAGGCCGCGGCCTCCACCAGCGGCCAGTCGACCTGCCAGCGGCCTCGCTCCCAGAGCGCGGCGCACTCGGCGTACGTCTCCACGGCGAGCACGACCGCCCGCTCGCAGCGGCGGCGCGCCAGGAGCAGGCTCGCCTGCCACAGCCCGTCCACCGTCGTGGCCGGGCCCCCGATCAGGATGACATACGGACCGCCCAGACCGTACTCGATCGCGACCTCGGCGGAGATCGCGCTCGGCGCAGTGTACGGGAAGTGCAGCGCCCCCGCCCCCTCGATGAACTCGGCGTTGGAGGCCCCGTACCCCGCCGCGGTCACGAAGACCAGCGCCGTCCCGGGCCCGGCGATCGCCTCCCGGTCCAGTCCCGCCCGCGTCAGCATCGCCTCCGCGGCCGCGACGGCGAGCAGGCATTCCCGCGTGGCCCGGCGGAATCGCTCGCCGTCGAGCGCCGGCCGCGGCGCCGGGACGACGTGGCGGCCTGCCGCCGCCACGCGCGCCTCGGCGGGCAAGCTGGCCACCCCCTCGCCCCAGCCCGTCACCACGCCCACCGCGGCGACGCGCGCGCCCGTCACGCCGCCCCCTCGAGCACGAGCGCGGCGTTGCAGCCGCCGAAGCCCGCCGACGTGCTGAGCGCCAGGCGCGCCCGGACCGGCCGCGGCGCGCCGGCCACGAGGTCGAGCGCGCACCCGGGGTCCTGTTCCTCGAGCCCGACGGTGGCCGGCATCAGGCCGTCGCGCGCCGCGAGCAGGCACATCATCGCCTCCAGCACGGCCGCCGCGCCCATCGTGTGGCCGAGGGCACCCTTGATCGAGTTGACCGGGACGGCGCGCCCGCCCAGGACCCGGCCGAGCACGGTGGCCTCCATGCGGTCGTTGAGGATCGTCCCGGTGCCGTGGGCGCTGACGAGGTCGAGGTCCGCCACGCCGACGTCGGCGATCTCGAGCGCCGCCCGCACGGCCGCCTCCAGACCGCGCCCGTCGGGGTGGGGCGCCGAGATGTGCGAGGCATCGCTCGCCGTGCCGTGGCCCAACAGGCGCCCGAGCCGTGGCCCCCGGATGTCGCGCTCCCGGGCGAGCAGCACGAGCCCTGCCCCCTCGCCGAGCAGCAACCCGCTGCGCCGCCGGTCGAAGGGCCGCGGCCGGTCGCGGGCCAGCGAGCGCAGCACGTCGAACCCACGCACGACGAAGCGGCAGAGCGCGTCGTACCCGCCGGCGACGACCAGGTCGGCCGCGTCGGCGTCGAGGAGATCGGCCCCCGTCGCCAGCGCCGTCGCGCTCGAGGCGCAGGCCGTGGAGACGGTGAGCACCGGGCCCCGGGCGCCGAGCCAGTCCGCGAGCGCGTGCGCCGGCGCGTCGTAGAGAGCCCCGGCCGCCACGCGCGGTCCCGGCGATCCCGCCAGCGCCTGCTCCAGGCGCTCCACCCCGCCCAGCGCGGTGCCGACGACGACGGCGATCCGCTCGGGTGCCGCATCGAGCGACCGGCGGGCCACCAGGTCCGCGGCCGCCGCGACGAGCAGCGCGCTCGCGCGACACGTGATCGCGGCCGCCACCGGCGGAAGTTTCTTGATCTCGCCGCCCCGCCCGACGCGCAGATCGGCGACGGGGAAGCGCTCGATGGGAGAGATGCCGTCCCCGCCGGCGAGAAGTCCGGCCCAGAAGCTGTCCAGGTCGCCGCCGAGCGGCGTCACCGCACCGGCGGCCACGATGCAGACGGGGTCAGGCGTCAGGGACCCAGCCTCCCGACGCCCGAGGCGCACGCCGTGATGGTGCGGACCTTCACCCTCTGTGGCTCCTGCCCAGAGCGTACCCTAGCGGGTAGGCCCCGGGGAATCAAGGGGCCCCCGGAGGTTGCGCACACGTTATCCACATGTCCACCACTGTCCACAAACGCCATATTCTCCCGTTCTGGCGCGCATTCACGACGAGCGACCCCGGAATCCCCGCGTCATTCGTCCACAAAACGACGAACCCCGAATTTTTTGCCCATGCCCAGCGGCCGGCAGCCGCGCACCATGCGCGAATCACGCATACGATGCGTCTGAACGAGCCCTTGACACTCAATTACCCACCTTCGTAATTTGTGCGCCGTGCCCGAGCGAGATCGTGCCGCCACTCCCGCAGCACATCGGTCAATCTCGACCAGCACTCTTTGAGAGGACGACAGGGCGATGGAGCGTAAGCCACTGGCAAAGGTCGAAGGGCGTCGTCGCATGCGGGTGAGCGGGGTGACGGTCGCCTATCGGGGCACACCGAACCTCGACGACTGGGTGGCGTACATCGCCAACGGGAGCCGGTCGCGGAAGCCGATCCTGGCCGACCACGTCTCCGAGCGAAAGGTGAAGAGCCTGCTCACGCGCCTCGCCACGCTCTCCCGGAAGGAGATCGAGAAGCTCGCGAAGGGGTAGCGCGCTCAGAGCGCGAGGGGGCCGACGGTGGCCACCGTCGCCGGATCTTCGCGCCAGATCGCCGGGTCGGCGTCCACGTAGAGCTCCACCCCGTTGCCGTCCGGGTCGTTCAGATAGATCGACTGGCTCACCCGATGGTCCGTCAGCCTCAGCCGGGTGTAGCCGTGCGCCTCGAGGTGCGCCTTCGCCGCCCGCAGCTCGTCCAGGCTCGTGCCGATACGCAGCGCCACGTGGTAGAGCCCGATGCCGTCCGGATGGGGAGGCGGAGCGTCCGGCCCGACCTCCATCACGGCGACGTCGTGGTGGTTGTCGCCGGTCGAGAAGAAGGCCATCGGCCGGCCGAAGCTCGCGCGCGCCACCTCCTTGAGCCCGAGGACGTCCCGGTAGAAGCGGGCCGCGGTCTCCAGATCTCTCACCTTCAGGACGACGTGCCCGACATTCCTCACCCTGATCGTCATGGTCAGCCTCCGCGGGTCGACGCGTACGTCGGGCTAGATCATACCGCGCTCGGCGAGGCTCACCCACCGGCCCCGTCCGACGATGACGTGATCGTGGACGGGCACCTCCAGCAGCCGGGAGCACTCCACGAGCTGCCGGGTCAGGCGGACGTCCTCGCGGCTCGGGGACGGGTCGCCGCTCGGGTGGTTGTGCAGCAGGATCACCGAGGCCGCCGACTCCAGGATGGCCGGCTTGAACACCTCGCGGGGGTGAACGAGGCTGGCCGACAGCGTGCCCTCCGACACCACGACGTCCCGGAGAAGACCGTTCTGGGCGTCCAGCAGCGCCACCCGGAAGACCTCGCGCTTGAGGCCGTCCATCAGGGGGCCGAACGCCGCGTAGACCTCGGCCGGCCCCGAGAGCACCACGCGGGCGCCCGGCGGCCGGGCCCGGAGCCGGCGGGTGAGCTCGAAGGCCGCGGCCAGACGGGCGGCCTTGGCCCGGCCGACCCCGGGAAGCCGGGCGAGCTCGAGGACCTCCCGCGCAGCCACCTCGCCCAGCGAGCCGTACGCCGCCAGCATCTCCCGCGCGACGTCGACCGCGCTCTTGCCGCGGCGGCCGGATCCCAGCTGCAGCGCCAGCAGCTCGGCGTCCGCGAGCGCGTCCGGCCCGCTCCAGTAGAGTCGCTCGCGCGGCCGCTCGCTGGCGGGCCAGTGGTCGATCGACATGGCGCCGTCGTACGCCGGGATCCAGGCAGCGTCAATGCCGCGCGTTCGATACGCCGGCGCCGGGCGGCGCCCCGGCTCAGCGGGGATCGGTGATCGTGATCGTCCGGGGCTCGTCGCCGAGCCCCTCCACGTGGACGCGCACGGCGCGGACGGGCAGCAGCGGCGCGCAGCGATCCGCCCACTCCACCAGCGTCACGCCGTCGCCGCCCATGAGCTCGAGGAAGCCCAGGTCCACCAGCTCCGTGAGGCTGCTCGTGCGGTAGGCGTCGACGTGGTGCACGGGCAGACGGCCGCGGTACTCGTTGACGAGCACGAAGGTCGGGCTCGTGGCCGGGCCCTCGACGTCGAGGCCCCGGGCGACGCCCTGGACGAAGCACGTCTTGCCCGCGCCCAGCTCGCCGGTGAGCGCCACCACGTCGCTGGCGCCCAGCGTGCGGCCGAGCGCCTCCCCGGCCGCCGCCGTCTCCTCCGGCGTCCGTGCCGTGACGCTAGTCGTCGGCACGGAGCCGCCTGAAGGCCTCCGGCAGCGCGTCGATGACATCGCCCGCCACCAGCGATTCCTCGCCGACCCGCTCGGCGGCCACGTCGCCGGCGAGCCCGTGCAGGTACACGGCGGCCGCCAGGGCGGGCTCCGCGTCCAGCCCGCGCGCGAGGAAGGCGCCCAGGATGCCGGTGAGCACGTCGCCGGTGCCTCCGCTGGCCATGCCGGCGTTGCCCGTGGGGTTCACGAGCACCCGCCCGCCCGGCGCGGCGATCACCGTGCCCGCGCCCTTGAGCGCCACGTGGACGCCCCAGGCGGCGGCCAGCCCGCGGGCGGTCTCGATGCGGTCGCGCTGCACCTCGGCCGCGCTCACGCCCAGCAGCCGCGCCATCTCGCCCGGGTGCGGTGTCAGGCAGCGGGGCGCCGGGGCCGAGGCCAGCGTCTCCGGCGATCCGGCGAGGGCGGTGAGGGCGTCGGCGTCCACCGCGATCGGCCGCGGCAGCGTCGCCACCAGGTCCCGGGCGAGCGCGCGCGTCTCGTCGACGAGCCCCAGCCCCGGGCCCATCGCCACGGCGTCGCGCGTGGCGCTCAGCTCGTCGAGCCGCTTGCGGGCGGCGATCGCCACGGTGCCGTCGGGCGTGTCGGCGAGCGGCTCGCTCATCGCCTCGAGCAGCAGCCCGGCGACCACGGGCTGGGCGCGGGCGGCGGTCGCCACCGTGACGAGCCCGGCGCCCGCACGCATCGCGGCGCGGGCGGCCAGCGCGGCCGCGCCGGTCTTCCCCACCGACCCGGCCAGCACGAGGAGATGGCCGTAGGTGCCCTTGTGGGTGTCACGTCGGCGGCGCGGCAGGTGCGCGACGACGTCGCCGCGCTCGACGAGGAAGGTCGCGACGTCGCGCCGTACCTCCTCGGGCGGGATCCCGATGTCGACCACGGTGACGCGGCCGGCGTGCTCGAGCCCGGGCCCCGTCACGAGCCCGCGCTTGAGGCCGGCGAAGGTGGGCGTGCACGCGGCCCGCACCGCGGGCCCGGCCGGCGGCCCGCCGTCGGCCGGCAGACCCGAGGGCACGTCCAGCGCGACGACGGGACGGCCGCAGCCGTTCACGCGCTCGATCAGCCGCGCCACCAGGCCCGTCGGTGCGCCGCGAGCGCCGGTGCCGAGGAGCGCGTCGACGACGACGTGCGCCGCCGCCAGCGCCGGCACGAGCGCGGCGTCGTCCTCCACCGTCCGCGCGCCCACGCCCGCGCGCGTCATCGCGCGGAGCTTGAGCGCGGCGTCGCCCGCGATCTCCCCGGGCGGCGCGGCGAGAAAGACCTGGGGGCGGTGGCCGGCACGGCGCAGGAGGCGCGCGACCACGAAGCCGTCGCCGCCGTTGCCCCCCTTGCCGCAGACGATCACCAGGCGGGCCCCCCGGCGGGGGGCGCCGAGCGACGGGAGCGCGGCGAGCAGCGCGGCGGCGGCGCCCCGCCCCGCGTTCTCCATGAGGGTGGCGCCCGGGATCCCGAGCTCCTGCACGGCGCGGCGGTCCAGCCGCCGCATCTCCTCCGCCGTGAAGACGGGCAGCACGCCGGCCGGCTAGCGGGGCGCCGCCGGGCCGGGCAACGCGTCGTCCTCGACGAGCATCGCCTGGGCCAGCGCGTAGTCCCCCTCGTGCGTGATCGTGAGGAGCATGCGGGTGCCGCCGCGGGCGAGGCCGAGCTCGCGGGAGCGGCCGTGGAGCACCAGGGTCGGGGCCTGGCCCCGCTCGCGCCGCACCTCGAGCTCGTGCCAGCGCACGCCCATGCGCAGCCCCGTCCCCAGCGCCTTCAGGCCCGCCTCCTTGGCCGCGAAGCGGCCGGCCAGGTGCGGCACCGGGTCCCGCCGCGCCCGGCAGTACGCGACCTCGCCGTCGGTGAAGACGCGGGCCAGGAAGCGTGCGTCCCAGCGGGCGAGCACCTCGCGCATGCGCGGGATGCGAACGAGGTCCACGCCGATCCCGTGGATCCTCACCCGGCGCCCAGCTCGGTCCGGAGCAGCCTCGCCAGCTCCTCGGCCATCGCCTGGATCCGCGTGGCGTCGGCGCCCTCGATCATCACGCGGGCGAGCGGCTCGGTGCCGGAGTACCGGACCAGCACCCGCCCCGCGCCGTTCATCTCGTGCTCGAAGTCCTGCACGCGGGTGACGAGGCCGGTGAGCGAGGCGATCGGCGGCTTGGTCCGCACGGGCACGTTCAGCAGGACCTGCGGGAACTTCCGCAGGCAGCGCGCGAGCGAGGCGAGCGGCTCGCCGGTCTCGCGCATGACGGACAGCAGCACCAGCGCCGAGAGGATGCCGTCCCCGGTCGGCGCGTGATCGAGGAAGATCAGGTGGCCGGACTGCTCGCCGCCGACGCTGGCCCCGCTCCGCTGCATCTCCTCGTGGACGTAGCGGTCCCCGACCTGCGTCTTCACCATGCGGATGCCGGCCTCCGCCAGGCTCAGGTCCAGGCCGAGATTGGCCATCACGGTCGTGATGACGAGGTTGCCCTTGAGCCGCTGCCGGGCCGCGAAGTGGCGGGCCGCGATCGCCAGCACGTGATCGCCGTCCCGGACCTCGCCCTCGTGGTCGACGGGGATCAGGCGGTCGC
>JAICGY010000191.1 GCA_025922915.1 Candidatus Methylomirabilota bacterium
GCCTCGCCGCCCTGCTCGGCGATCGCCGCGGAGAAGTAGTCGCGGTGGTCGTGGCCGAAGGCGTAGTCGGGGAAGATCAGCGTGACCTTCTTGCCCAGGTTCTTCAGGATCCACGGGGCGACGGCGGTGACCTGCGCCCGCACGTCGGTGATCCCCGGCTGGAAGACGTACCGGTTCAGCGTGCCGGAGGCGACGTGGTAGCCCTCGCTCACGACGAGGTACGGGATCTTGAGCTGGCCGGCGCGCGGGGCCGAGGCGATCACGACGTGCGAGAAGAGCGTGCCGAAGATGAGATCCACCTTGTGCTGCGTGGCGAGCTTCTCGACCACCTCGGCGCCCCGCCGGGGGTCGGTGCCGTCGTCCTCGGCGACGATCTCGACCTGACGGCCGCCGATCCCGCCCCGCTCGTTGATGAGCTTGACGGCGGCCGCCGTCGTCCGGTCGTACCAGCGGCCGTACACCGCCCCGATGCCCGTCCGGTGGACCTGAAAGCCCAGCCGGAGCGGCCCGCCCCCGCCCTGCGCCGCCGCGCGGCCCGTCCAGGGGCCCGGCGCCTGGCTGCCCAGCGTGAGGATCGCTCCGGCCCGGAGAAACGCGCGTCTGGAGATCGCCATCACTGCCTCCTCGCCTCGGGCATCCGCCCGCACCCGCCGTGGACCCGCAGTGAGGAGTCTAGCCCACCGCCGGGGTCGAGAGCAGCCAGAGCCCGAACGTCGTGTAGCCGATCATCAGGGCCAGGAGAGGCAGCTGGCCGAGCACGAGGGCGCGGGCGCCGCCCTGGAGGCGGGCGGCGAGGGCGTGGGCCACCAGCACGCCGGCGACGTGGGCGGTGACGATCAGGCCGACCTGCGCGTGCCAGATGGCGTAGACGCGTTCGGCGTCCGAGAGAAACGACGTGACGACGTGCAGGTCCCGCGTGCCGAGGAGATCCCAGCCGCGGGCGAAGGGATCCGAGGCGGCCCGGACCGCCCACTGCACGTCCACCAGGAAGACGGGCAGGTAGTGAGCGAAGTGGTAGCCGCACACGATCGGGACGAGGGCGAGGGCGAACGTGCGCGCGAGCTCGCCGACGGGCTGCCGCATCCGCCCGAGCCGGGCGCCCAGCGCGACGGCGGCGACGTACGCGAGCCCGAAGAGCACGAAGAGCCCGGCGAGCCCGAGCGTGTTCGGGACCATCAGCGTCGTCCGGCCCGGGTACACGAGCGGGTTGACGCCCAGGAGCCCGAGCCACGCGAACGTCCGCGACAAGCCGTCGAACGAGACGGCCGCCAGCACGAGCAGCACGAACACCACGCCGCTGGCGGACGGGGCGGGCGCCGTCAGCAGCGCGAGCGTCGGCGCCGTCACCTCGAGCGTTCGCGGGCGGCCGGGGCCCCGCGCGGCCCCCGGCCGCAGCACGACTGGCGCGACGCCGGCGATCATGCGGAAGAACACGGAGAAGGTCTCCGCCCGCGCGAGCCACTCGGGGCCGAACAGGCCGACCGCGACGAGGTGCGTGACGAGGTAGGCGCCGGCCACGCCGGCCAGGATGGCGGGATCGGTGGGTGCCGGGTGGATCAGCTCGAACCAGGCGAACAGCGCGAGGCCGGCGACGGCGGGCCAGGCCCCCGCGGCCGCCGGGTAGCGGAGCGGCGGCCGGTGCGGCGCCGCCGCGGCCGGTCGGGCGCGGGCCAGCAGGCGCCAGGGACCGATCCACGGGTTGAGGACCGACCAGAGATCGCCCAGGCCGGCGTGCAGGTACGTGAAGCCGATCCACCAGACGGTCCAGACGAAGAGCGGCAGCGGATTGTCCAGGGGATCGCGACGGCCCGTGATCCCGGCGACGACGAGCGCGACGACCACCGCGAGCGAGGCGAGGCTGGGGATCGCGACGAGCCGGTCCAGGCGCGACACGTCGACCGTCGCGACCCGGACGCGAAGCGCGGCCAGGCGCGCGATCAGCCGGCCGGGAACGGCCGCGGTGAGCACGAACGAGACGGCGACGGTCGCGGCCGCCCCGACCGCGTAGAGCTGCGTCGGCAGCAGCTGGATGAAGGCCGTGCCGCCCGCGTGGGCCGGGACCGTCACCGGCGCCGCACCCCGACGTGTCGGAGCAGCAGCTCGGGCTCCGCGGCCAGCTCGGCCGGTGTCGCCTGGCGCACCGTGCGCCCGTTCTCGATCAGCACGACGCGGTCGGCGACGCCCAGGACGGCGTCCACCTTCTGCTCCACGAGCAGGATCCCGACGCCGCGCGCGCGGAGCGCGCCGAGCGTGTCGAGCAGGCGGGCCACGAGCGTCGGCATGAGGCCCTCGGTCGGCTCGTCCAGCAGGAGGACGGCCGGGCGCACGCAGAGCGCCCGGGCCATCGCGACCATCTGCTGCTCGCCCCCGGACAGCGTGCCCGCCCGCTGACCGAGCCGGTCGCGCAGGGCAGGGAACAGGTCGAGCACGTCCCTACGCGCGTCGGCGCCGGCGCCACGCACGAGCAGCCCCATCGTCATGTTCTCCTCGACCGTCAGGTGCGGGAAGAGCCGGCGCCCCTGGGGCACGTAGCCGATCCCGAGCCGCGGGACCTCGTGGGCCGGGAGCCGGGCCAGCTCGACGCCGTCGAGCACGATCCGCCCCGCGCTCGCGCGGACCAGGCCCATGATGGTCCGGAGGGTGGTCGTCTTGCCGGCCCCGTTCCGGCCGAGCAGGCCGACGATCTGGCCGGGCGCGACCTCGAGCGACACGTCGTGGAGGACGCGGACCTCGCCGTGGGCGGCCTGCACGCGCTCGAGCGACAGCGTCACGAGGACGTGGCGCTCGGCTGCCCGAGGTAGGCGCGCTGGACCTCGGGGTTCGCCTCGATCTCCCGCGGCGGGCCTTCCGCGATGATTCGGCCGCGGTCCATGACGGTGATCCGGCCCGCCAGCTCGAGGACGACGGCCATGTTGTGCTCGATGAGGAGCACCGTCGCGCCGGCCGCGACGTCGCGCACGAGCCGGCAGAGCGCGTCGATCTCGGCCGCGGCCAGGCCCTGCGTCGGCTCGTCGAGGATCAGGAGCGCGGGCTGCAGCGCGAGGGCCATCGCGATCTCCAGGAGCCGCTGGTGACCGTACGGGAGCGCGCCGGCCGGCTCGGCGGCGACGCCGGCGAGGCCGACGACGCCGAGCGCCGCCTCCACCTCGCGCGCCAGGCCCCGGGCGTCCGGCGCGAGCCAGTCGGCCAGGCGGCGCAGGCGGCGGCGCTGCACCGCGACCGCCACGTTGTCGGCCACCGTGAGCCGGCGGTAGATGCTCGTGATCTGGAAGGTGTAGACGATGCCGAGCCGGACGCGGTCGGCCGCGCCGAGGCGCGTGACGTCGCGGCCGGCGAAGAGCACGCGCCCGGTGGTGGGGGCCAGCCGGCCGCTGATGAGCCCGACGAGGGTCGTCTTGCCGGCGCCGTTCGGGCCGATGAGCGCGCGCACCTCGCCCCGCGCCAGCCGCAGGTCGACGCCGGTGACCGCCTCCAGCCCGCCGAAGCGCTTGCCGATCCCGCGCGTCTCGAGCAGCGGGGTCAGGGCAGCCAGCGGGCCCACCGCGCGCGGAGCCCGCCGACCACGCCGGCGGGCGCCCACAGGATCGTCAGGACGAGGGCGGCGCCCACGATCACGAGGTAGGCGTCGGTGATCCCGCTCGTGACGTCGATGGCGTACGTCATCAGCAGCGTGCCGACGAGCGGTCCCAGCGTGGTGCCCGCTCCCCCGAGCAGCGTCCACAGCAGCGGGTAGATCGAGTAGAGGACGCCCGCGAACGTGGAGCCGACGTAGGAGAAGAGCAGCGTGTACGTGGCCCCCGCGAGGCCGGACACCAGGCCGGAGAGGGCCACCGCGAGGACCCGGTAGCGCCCGGTGTGATAGCCGAGCAGCCGGGTGCGCTCCTCGTTCTCGCGGAGCGCGACGAGCACGCGGCCCACCGGCGATCGCACGAGCCCGAGGCTGGCCAGGAGACAGGCGCCGAAGACGACCAGCGCGACATTGTACTTGACCGCGGGGTCCGCCAGCGCGAAGGCACGGCCGGCGAGCGTCACCTCCAGCGCGGGCAGGATGAACCCCTGGTCCCCGAGGGTGAGCTCGTTGAAGTGCAGCGTCGCCAGGTAGAACGCCTGGGCCAGCATCATCGTGACGATGAGGAAGGCGGGGCCGGCCGTCCGCACCGTCATCACGCCGACGACGGCCCCCACGGCGAGCGCGGCGGCGAGCCCGACGACCAGGGCGGCGGCGACGCCGAACCCGCCGTGATGCACGGTGAGCCCCGTGCCGTACATCCCGGCGGCGAAGAAGATCGCGTGGCCCAGGCTCATGAGGCCCGTGTAGCCCAGCAGGAGGTTGTAGCCGATGGCGTAGGCGGCCAGCACCATGACGCGCGCCACCATCCCGTGGTGGAACGGCGGGAGGACGAGCTGGAGGGCGGCCAGCACGGCCAGGACGGCGAGGTGCAGGCCGAGCGTCACGCCAGCTCCTCCCCGAAGAGCCCGCGTCCGCGCACGGCGAGCACCACGCCGACGAGCAGCGTGGCGACGATCTTGGCCAGCGTCGGCGAGAAGAGCACGGACACCGCGCCGTCGGCGAGGCCGACGACGAGCGCGGCGACCACCGTGCCGGTCAGGCTGCCGAGGCCCCCGAGGATGACCACGACGAAGGACAGGAGCAGCGCGTCGAGCCCCATCAGGTAGTGCGCCTGCTGCACCGGCACGATGAGCGCTCCGGCGAGCGCCGCCAGCCCGCCCCCGACGCCGAACGCGAGCGAGTAGACGCGCCCCACGGGGACGGCGAACGCTTGCGCGATCTCGCGGTCCTGCTGGGTGGCGCGCAGGTAGAGGCCGAGCGTCGTCCGCGACAGGGCGAGCCAGGCGGCGACGAGCAGGAAGGCGGCGGCGGCGGCGACGACGAGCTTGTAGCCCGAGTAGCCGAACCAGCCGAAGTCGATGCGGAAGTAGATCGGGGCGGCCACCGGCCGCGCGTACGGGCCGTAGGTCATGAGCACGAGCTGCTCGAGGATGTACAGGAGGCCGATCGTCGCGACGATCGTGGACTCGGGCTCGTAGCCGATGCGGCGGAGGACGAGCCGGTCGGCGACGACCGCGATCCCGCCCACCGCGAGCGGCGCGGCCACGAGCGCCAGGAGGAAGCTGCCGGTCGCGCTGGACACGTACCAGGTGACGACGGCGCCGAGCATGAAGAACGCGCCGTGGGCGACGTTGACGATGCGCATCACGCCGAACACGAGCGAGAGACCCAGGGCGGTGAGGGCGAGCACGAGCGCGCCCACCACGCCCTCGAGCAGCGCCAGCAGGAGATGGGGCCCGAGCGTCACCGGCACCAAGATAGCCCGAGAGGCGCCGCGGCGTAAGGGATGATGCGAGCACGCGCGCGTGCCTCAGGGGGGCGGTGTGCCGGGCGGGAACACGAGAATGGACTGCACGTCGTCGGCCGCCGCCTCGAGGTTGAACGCCACGCCGGCCGCCGCGTACCAGAGTTGGTCGCCGGTCGGCGGGCCGTAGCGGGCGACGACCTCGTCCGTCGGCGAGCCCAGGCGGACGCCGCGGCTGGTCCGAGGCCCCAGCGCCGGCGCCGCGCCGGCGTCCGCCCGCATGCCGACGGCTCGCACGGCGCCGCCGACCACGTGGACCTCGAGATGGAGCCCGGCCACGGCCTCGAAGCGAAGCACGCGATCGCCGAGCGGCGAGGCCGCGTGCGCCTGCGGTGGCCCCAGCACGCCCGTCACCTGGGCCTCCGGCGCGCCGACCCGGATGCCGCCGAGCATCATCCCGTCGAGCACGGGGCGGCTGACCGCCAGGCGAAGCGGCGAGGCGGGCTGGGCGTGAGCCGCGGCCGCGCCCAGCAGCAGGGCGGCACCCACCACCGCCCGGAGGCGCGGGCCGCGCAGGTTACCGCCGGCCGACGACATGATAGTCGCCCGTCGTGCCGGGCCCGCTGGCCAGCGGCCGGGGCGCGGGTATGGCGGGCAGCTCCGGCATGATCCGGTGGAATCGCTGATCGCCCACGCCGTACAGCTGATCGGGCTCGAGCAGCCGGTACTGCGCGCGGAGATCGCCGGGCATGACGATCTGCGCGCCCCGATCGGTGAAGAAGTACGTGCTGCGCTCGCGCGGGACGAACACGATGGCGTTCACCCAGGCCGTCCGCCGGCTGACGTCGGCCAGCGAGGCGTCACTCGGCGCCGGCGTGCCGACCGTGCCCATGACGGACACGGCACTCCGGCCCGGGAACCACTGCATGGGGGTCCAGGTCTCCACACCCGCCTCCCCACCCCACCCGAGCAGGGCATAGCCCTCCTCGGGGCCGTTCGCCCGCCGGACGTCGTAGGGCAGCATCAGCCCCGGCGCCAGGTTCCGGACGGTCTGGGTGAGCGTCACGGCGGCCTCGAGCGGCCGGGGCTGCGTGACGGGGGCGAAGGGGTCGCGCAGGCGGACGGTGGTCGCGGGGAACGTCTCGGACACCGTCCCGGGCTCGGCGAAGCCCACGGCGCGCAGCTCTCCGCGATAGAGACCGGAGGCCGTGACCTGCGCGGGGCCACGGTCGGTTCGCAGACCGCCGACGACGGGCTCCTGGCCGGCGAGGTCGAGGATCGACACGGGCGTCCAGCTCTCGCCGCCCGGGCCGTGGAAGGTGATGTGGAGATCCATGAACGCTTCCCGCTGCACCGTGCGGTACGTGATGTTCACGCTGTCCTCGCACGACTTCCCGATGACCGTGCGCCGCGTGACGTTGACGGCGAAGAAGAAGACGTCGGTGACGGGCGGGGACAGATCCACGAACACGCTGTCGAACGGTGCGGTGGAGGGGCCGATGGTCCCGCTCGCGTCGTGGCGATGCACGGGGAGCACGAGGCCGGGCGGGCCGGTGAGATCGACCCGCACCAGCGCGATCACGTCGCCCCGACGATCGAGGTGGAAGTCGACGAGCGACCAGAAGTACCGGGTATCGCTCGGCAGGCTGAGCGGCATGGCGAGGGCGAACGTGCCGCCGCGCTGGATCTGCTCCTGGTGCACGATGGCGTCGGAGCCCGGCGTGAACTCCCGCCGGTCCAGGACCCAGATCGCCTGGGACTCGTCGAAGTGCGAGAAGTAGTCGCCCTCGATGGTCAGCAGCTGCTGCGCGTAGTCGACGATCCGCGTGAAGGCCACCGTGGTCCCGAGATCGATCGGGGCCGGCCCGCCCAGCTCCACCGGGGGGCCGGCGGGGACGAGGTCCACCGTGCCGTCCGCTCGCACCGGGACCGTCCGCGAACCTTCCGGGCGGTTGATGCGGTAGGCGGTGAAGCGCCGCTCGCTGCCACCCGGGAAGCTCTGCGCGACGAGCGTGTTGTCGGCGTCGCCCCACTTGACGACCGCCGGCTCGAGGCCGAGCCCGAGCGGAAAGACACCGTCCGCCGTGCGCAGCAGCCAGTCGGACGCGCCGCGCACGAGCTGCTCGACCTCGGCCGGTCCCTGGACCTTGGCGACGACGGCCTCCGGCTCGCCGCCGAGCCGGCCCCGGTACACCGCGGTGAGCGGGCTCACCTCGAGCAGCGGGTCCAGCCCGGCGAGCGGGGGGAGCTCGCCGCCGCCGGGTACCGGGGCGGCGACGGCGACGGCCGCGACCTGGGTGCGCGTGCCCTGCGCGTCGTCGATGTGCAGGCTCAGCGTGCCGGCGGGATCCGTTGCCTGCGGGCCGAGCGGCTCCTCGGACCGGTTGACGGCGACGAGCCGCGACCGGGCCGCGTCGCCGGGATCGGGTTCGAAGGCGAGCTCCAGGGTGCCGCGGAAGAAGTAATCGAGGAGGGCCGCGGAAAACCCCACGGCGCGGGGAATCAATCGCTCGGCGTAGTCCTGGTGGACGCGGTCGGTGAGCGTCCAGCCTCCCGCTGGCGGAACCGTCACGAAGTCCCTCAATGTCGTGTGCAGCAATCCCTCGGCGACGAAGTGGCGAATGACGCTCTCACCTTCCGCGATCTTCGAGACATAGAAGCGCGCTCCGCCGCCCTCGAGCTCGAGGAAGGCCGTCGGTTCCAGACTCGAGACACGGGGAAGCGCGTGCGGTCCGAACATGGTGCCCCGGCTGACGAAGTTCCCGCCGGTGTAC
>JAICGY010000192.1 GCA_025922915.1 Candidatus Methylomirabilota bacterium
CCGCCCGCGTGCACGGCGAAGACGGGCTCGAGCAGCGCGGCCAGGCGGGTGACCCCCAGGGGCAGCCCCAGCACGAAGCCACCCACGAGCGTCAGCAGGGCGAGCACCACGAGCGGGCCGGTCATCACCCACGGCGACTCGTGCGCGTGGTGCAGCACCTCCTTGGGCATCCGCGGCTTGCCGCTGAAGGCGAGGAAGAGGAGCCGGAAGGTGTAGAAGGCGGTCATGCAGGCCCCGATCACGAGGAGCCCGAAGATGACGGGCTGGTGGCCCTCGTAGGCGGCGGCCAGGATCTCGTCCTTGGAGAAGAACCCGGCCAGCAGCGGGGCGCCGGCCAGCCCGAGGCCGCCCACCCACATGGTCGTCGCCGTGAGCGGCATCTTGTAGGCGAGGCCTCCCATGCGCCGGAGGTCCTGCTCGCCTCCGAGGCCGTGGATGACGGAGCCGGCGCCGAGGAACAGCAGCGCCTTGAAGAAGGCGTGCGTGACGAGGTGGAACACCCCCGCCGCGTACGCTCCCAGCCCCACCGCGGCGAACATGTACCCCAGCTGGCTGACGGTGGAGTAGGCGAGCACCCGCTTGATGTCCGTCTGCACGAGCCCGACCGTCGCCGCGAAGACGGCGGTCAGCGTGCCGACCCAGGCCACGACCTCGAGGGCGACGCCCGAGCGCTCGAAGAGCGCGTGGCTGCGCGCGACCATGTAGACGCCGGCGGTCACCATGGTGGCCGCGTGGATCAGCGCCGAGACCGGTGTGGGCCCCTCCATCGCGTCGGGCAGCCAGACGTGCAGCGGCACCTGGGCCGACTTCCCGCACGCGCCGGCGAAGAGCAGCAGCGCGATGCCGGTGGCCGTGGCCGTATCCAGCTGTCCGGTCCCCGCGAACACCGCGGAGTACTCCAGCGTCCCCAGCGCCGTCCAGAGCCAGAGGATGCCGAGGCCGAAGCCGAAGTCGCCGATCCGGTTGACCACGAACGCCTTCTTGCCGGCCGCCGCCGCCGACTCGCGCTCGTACCAGAACCCGATCAGGAGGTAGGAGCAGAGCCCGACCGCCTCCCAGAAGACGTAGAGGAGGAGGAAGTCGCCCGCGAGCACCAGCATCGTCATCGAGAAGACGAAGAGGTTCAGGTAGGCGAAGAACCGGGCGTACCCCGGGTCGCCGTGCATGTAGCCCGTCGCGTAGAGGTGGATCAGGAACCCGACGCCGGTGACGACGAGGAGCATGACCCCGGTGAGGGCGTCCACGTACGCGGTCACCGCCGTCTCGAAGGTGCCGGTGACGATGAAGGGGAAGAGGGTCGTCGTGAAGGCGGGCTCGCTCCACGCCCGGGCGGCGACCGAGCACGAGGCCAGGAAGGACGCCCCGAGCGCGGGTACGGCCACCCAGTGCGCGTGGCGCCCCACCACGCGGCCGAGGACCATGCTGAGGAGCGCGCCGGCGAGAGGGAAGGCGGGAATCAGCCAGACGGTCGACACCGCGCCAATCTAGCCACCCCCCCGGGGGGTGTCAAGCAACGCACGGCTGTGCGGGCCCGCGTGCTATGATCCTCGTCGTGCCGTCGCGGTCCCGCTCCAGGCTTCCGCTCCTCCTGGTCCTGCTGCTCCTCTTCGCCGTCGTCGGGGGTGTCTCCTTTCTCGGCTGGCGACAGTCCGTCGCCGCCCCCACGGTGACGCTGAGCCGCCCCGGGGCGCTCGGCGCGAAGTCGACCCTGCCCGTGGTCGTCGAGGCGGTCCGGGGAGGCCTCACGCGCGTGGAGGTCCGCCTGGTCCAGGGCGAGCGCGTCGTCGCGCTGGTCAAGCAGGAGGGCGCCCTCGGCCCCCGCGTGCAGCTGCCAGTGACCCTGGAGGGCGCCGCCCGCGAGATCAAGGAGGGCGCAGCGACGCTCGAGGTCTGGGCCCGGGACGACTTCTGGCGCCCGCTCCGGCCGAGCGACCGCGCCCTCGTGGCGGCGCCGATCACGGTCGACCTCACGCCGCCGCGCGTGGAGATCCTCGCCGCCACCCGCTACGTCTCGCCGGGCGGCGTCACGCTGGTCGCGTTCCGCGCCCCCGACGCCGCGCGGGTCGAGGTCACCGTGGGGCCGCGCGCATTTCCCAGCTTCGCCTGGGGCCCGCCGGAGCGGCAGGCGCGCGTCGCGCTCGTCGGCCTCCCGCACGACCTCGTCCCCGGCACCCCGCTCGCCGTGACGGCGACGGACGAGGCGGGCAACACCGCCACCCGGGGCGTGCCGGCCGAGCTCAAGCCCCGCCCGTTCCCCCGGGACACGATCACCGTCAGCGAGACCCTCCTTCAGACCAAGGTGCCGGAGCTGCTCCCGCAGCGGCCCGCGGACCAGCCGCTCATCGAGGGCTTCCTCGTGATCAATCGCGATCAGCGCCGGCAGGCCGAGGAGGAGAAGCGGAGGATCGGCGGCCAGACGGGGGACGCGCCGCTCTGGCAGGGCGCCTTCGTGCAGCCGCGCAACACCAAGGTCTTCTCCAACTTCGCCGAGGCCCGGACGTACGTCTATCAGGGCAAGACCGTCGACACCCAGCTCCACCTGGGCTTCGACCTGGCCTCGACGCGGCAGTCGCCCGTGCCCGCCGCGAACACCGGCAAGGTCGTCTTCGCGGGGCCGCTCACGATCTACGGCAACACCGTCGTCGTCGATCACGGGCTCGGGCTCCAGACCCTCTACGCGCACCTGTCGACGCTGGACGTGAAGGTGGGGGACAGCGTCGAGAAGGGCCAGCCCCTCGGCCGCACGGGCACGACCGGCCTCGCCATCGGCGACCACCTGCACTTCGAGGTGCTCGTGTCCGGGGTGTCGGTCACGCCGCTCGAGTGGTGGGACGCGAAGTGGATCCGCGACCGGATCGCGCGCCCGCTCCAGGACGCCGGGCTGCCGGCGATGGGCGGCGTCGCGGCGGCACCCGCGCCGGCGGCCGACGACACGCCCGCCCGTCCGGCCCGGCGTCGCGCTCGCTGATGGCCGTCCGTCAGAACGTGCCGAAGCGCTCGTAGGCGGCCAGCGGGGGCAGGCCGCGGCGGACCGCGGCCCGGACCTTGTGCTCCGTGGACACCAGCCGCTCGCAGCGGGAGAGGACCTCGTGCGCCGCCCGCCGCGGGACGATCACCACGCCGTCGGCGTCGGCCACGACGACGTCCCCGAGACCCACCCGCACGGCCCCGATCGTCAGCGGCTGGCCCCAGTCCCCGACACGCCAGCGCGGGACCGAGTCGTGCGGCGTCCGGTACCGGCTGAACGTCGGGAACCCGAGCCGGCCGATGGCGGCGGCGTCGCGGGTCCCGCCGTCGATGACCGCCCCCCGGGCGCGGCGCGCGCGCAGCCACTCCGCCGACAGCTCCCCGAAGTGGGCGGCCTGGTCGTCGCGCGTCGATACCACGAGCACCGAGTCGGCGGGCACGGCGCCCAGCATGGCGAGGAAGCGCCGGAGCGTCGTGTCCCGCTCGCGCGCCGTCCCGCGGTGCGGGCGGCCGCGCACCGTGAAGGCGTACCCCGCGCACCGCATGGACGGGACGAGCGGCTGGATGGCGTGCGGCAGCGTCTGGCGCGGCAGCCTCATTTCGTCCATGACGTCGGTGACGGCGGCCGTGTCGATGCGGGCGAAGCGGCGGGGCAGGCTGTCCGATCGCGTGGCCATCGCGTCCTCTCGACTCCGAAGTGGCGAACCAGCCCGGCGGGGATGGCGCCCGCTAACACCTACACCGCGGAGCGCGACGCCACAACCCCGGGCGCCGCGTCCGGAGGCTCAGGCGTGCAGGAGGAGGCGGGGGAGGGCCCGGGGCGGCACGAAGTCGCCGATGACGCCGAGGAGGGCGGCGAGGGCGGTGGGCCGGCGCGCGAGCGCGCGGGCGGCGAGGTTCGCGATCCGGCGGCGGCGGATGACGGCCTGCAGCACCCCGGTGAGACGCTCCTTGTCCCGGAAGGCCGCCTGGCGCGCCCCCTCGTAGGCCGCGAGCGCGGTGACCGTCACCCCCCGTGTCCCCAGCGCGCGGCCGATGGCGTCGGCGGCGAGCTCGGCGCACCGGAGGGCGGTGAAGACGCCCTCGCCGGTGAACGGATCGTAGAAGCCGCCGGCGTCCCCCACGAGCAGCACGCCCCCCATGCGGGGCGGATCCACGCGGTACGCGAGCGGGCCGAGGGCCCGGACCGGGGCGACTCGCGTGGCGCCCACCAGGCGCGCCGCGAGGTGTCGGAGCTGCCGGACGCGGGCCGCGAAGAAGTCCTCCAGCCGGCTGGACCACGGCCGGGCGTGTGCGAGGGGCACCACCACGCTGAGGTTGACGCGGTCGGCGTCCACGGGGTTCAGGATGGCGTAGTCGGGCGGGTCGACGAAGATCTCGCCGAGCTCCCGGCAGTCGGGCAGCCCGCTCACGTAGGTCACGAGGGCCAGCCGCTGCAGGCGGTGGGGGTGCCGGAGCCCGAGACGCTGGGCGACGACGGAGGCGCGCCCGTCGGCCCCGACGGTGAGGGGCGCGCGCACGACGAGGGGCGCGCCCCCGTCATCCACGGCCTGGACGCCCACGACCCGACAGTCCTCGATCAGGAGGTCCGTGGCCCGCACCCGCTCGCGGAGGTCGACGGGCAACCCTCGCAGCCGGTCCACGAGCGTCGCGTCCAGCACCTCGCGCGGCACGGCCATGGCGTGGGCACGGTAGGGGCAGAAGTCGCCGATCGCGCCGTAGCGCCCCTCGAGCCTGGTGCCGTCCGGTGCCGTGATCCGCATGCCGGCGAGCGCCGTGGGCCCGGCGGCATCGAGGGCCTTGAGAGCCCCGAGGCGATCGAGGATCCGGGCCGCCTCCGGGCTCAGGTACTCGCCGCACACCTTGGCGCGCGGGAAAGCCGCGCGATCCAGCACGACGACGTCGAGCCCCCGCTCCGCGAGCAGGATGGCGGTCGCGGCACCGGCCGGTCCCGCCCCGACCACGACGACGTCCGCCCGGCGCTCGCTCACGCGGCGCGCGCCCCGCCCCGCGCGGAGTCGGCGAGACCGTCGGCCTCCGCGAGGAGGCGACCCAGCCACCGGTACCGGCGGACGCGCAGCCGCAGGCCGACCCGCGAGGCGAGGGCGATCAGCTCGTCGCCGGAGTAGGCGCGCTTGACGGAGACGAGCCCGTCGTGGCGCGAGACGGGATGCAGCGGCAGCAGCCTGGTGGCGAGCCAGACGATCGCCAGCGAGGCCCGCGAGCGGATGAGGTCGTTCACCACCACCGTGCGCCCGGCCGCGGCCATCTCCCGCAGCGCCGCCGCCGCCTCGGCAGGCTGCAGGTGGTGGATTGTCAGCGAGGTGGTGACCACGTCGGCGGCGGCGGCGCGGAAGGGCAGAGCGGCGGCGTCGGCCCGGACGAGCGCGATCCGGGGCTCTCCGGCCGTCGCGGACCGCCCGAGCGCCAGCGTGGCGGGGTCGCGGTCGACGACGACCACCACCACCGTGCGCCGGGCGCGCCGGGCCCACCGCGTCACGCGGCGCGCGAAGTCGCCACGGCCCCCGCCCACGTCGACGACGACGAGGGGCCGCTCGCGCGACGCCCGGGCCGCCGCGCGCCGCACGGCTTTCAAGACGAGGGCGTGTCCCCCGAACCACGTGTTCAGGAAGTCGAGGTCGTCGAAGGTCGCGGCGAGGTCCCGGGCCGGCAGGGCCTCGTCGAGCCGCTCGCGCGCGTGGACGGCGCGCTCCATCACCACCGCAGCAGCGCGCCCTCGGCCGCGAAGCCGGGGCCGAGGGCGATCATGGCGCCCCACTCGCCGACCACCGGCGCCGCGTGGCGGAGCACGTGGTCGAGGACGAAGAGGATGGTCGCCGACGACATGTTGCCGTGGCACCGCAGCACGGCGCGCGCGGGCGCCATGTGGGTGTCGTCGAGCTCCAGGAGGGTCCGGGCACGGTCGAGCACGCGCCGCCCGGCCGAGTGCAGGATCCAGTGCTGCACGTCGTCGCGCTTCAGGCCCTGGGTCTCCATGAGCGCCCGGGCCATCTCGGCCATCATGCCGGCCCCGAGCCGCCGCACGTCCTTGGAGAGGACGACCCGCGGCCGGCCCCCCGGGTACTCGAAGCCCATCGCGTCGAGGTGCTCGGGCCGGAACAGCGTCCGGTGCGCCACCACCGCCGGCCCCGCGCCGCGCGCCGACAGGGCCATCGCCCCCGCGCCGTCGGCGAAGATCGCGTGGGCGACGGCGCTCTCGAGGCGCTCGTCGACGAAGTACGCGGCCGAGCAGATCTCCACGGCGACGATCAGCGCGCGGCGGTCGGGGAACGCGCAGAGATGGTTCCAGGCTTGCTGCAGCGCCACCATCGCGGACGCGCAGCCGGTGTCGCCCACGTGCACGCGCTGCACGTCGGGACGGCAGCCGAGACGCGCCACCAGGTGGGCGTCCAGGCTCGGCGTGAGCCGGCCCGTGCAGGTCGTCGTCGCCAGGAAGTCGACGTCGGCGGTCGCCCAGCCGGCGCCGGCGAGCGCGCGCCGCGCGGCCGTCTCGCCGAGCGCGAGCGCGCCCGCGCGGAACCGCGCCTGCAGCCCGTCCACCGACTCGTCGGGGCGGAAGGTGGCGGGATCGACCCAGAGATGGCGGGCCACGATGCCGCTCGCCTCGAAGAACCCGCGCCGCCGCTCGTCGTCGTAGCCGGCGAGCCGCAGCAGCTCGCCCTGCGGGAAGCGGTGGGGCGGCACGGCGGTCGCGACCGCGGCGATCCTCGGGGGCTCGGCTCGCTCGCTCGGCATGGGCGCTCGCTGTCGGCTTCGCGTAAGATCGGAGGCACTCAGAGCATACTGCGAGGGTCCAGCGCATGCCACTGTTCGAGTTCGAGGGAAAGCGCCCGACCGTCCATCCCAGCGCGTTCATCGCGCCGACGGCCGTCCTGATCGGCAACGTGACCGTCGAGGAGCGCGCGTCCGTCTGGTACAACGCCGTGCTGCGGGGCGACTTCAACGGCATCGTCGTCCGCCGCGGCGCCAACGTGCAGGACTGCGCGGTGGTGCACGTCACGCCGGGCCAGGGAACCGACATCGGGGCCGGGGCCACCGTCGGCCACAACTGCACGGTCCACGCGGCCACGCTCGGGGAGGAGTGCCTCGTGGGCAACGGCTCGACGATCCTCGACGGAGCGCGGGTGGGCGTGCGCGCGATGGTCGCGGCCGGGGCGCTCGTCGCTCCGGAAACCGAGATCCCCGACGGGATGCTGGCGCTCGGCACCCCGGCCAGGGTCCGCGGCCCGCTGGCAGGCACGCCGGCCGAGCGCTGGGTGCGCGTGAACCCCGAGGCCTACCAGGCCCTCGCGCAGCGCCACAAGGCGTCGGTCGCCCCGGTGGCCGGATGACCGCGCCGCGACGCATCGCCCTGCTCGCCTTCCCGCAGCTGACCCTGCTCGACCTGATCGGCGTCTACGACGCTCTGCGCCGGGTCCCCGCGATGGGCATCGATCGCGGCGTCGCCGTGCGGACGATCGGCACCCGGGACGAGATCGTCGACGACTCCGGCCTCGCCATCCGTCCCGAGGGCGTCCGGGAGGACCTCGCCGCCTACGACCTGCTCTTCGTCCCGGGCGGCCTCGGTACCCGGACGCTGATGCACGACCCCGAGACCATGGCGTGGCTGCAGACCTGGGGTGAGACGCGGCCGCTCGCCTCGGTCTGCACGGGATCGTTGCTCCTGGGCCAGGCCGGCTTCCTTCGTGACCTCCGGGCCACCACCCACCACCGCGCCCTGGATCTCCTGCGTCCGCTGTGCCGGGAGGTCGTCACCGACCGCCGCATCGTCGACGAGGGCCGCGTCGTCACCGCCGGCGGCGTCGCGTCCTCCCTCGACCTCGGCCTCTACCTCGTCGAGAAGTACTGGGGCTCCCCCGCCCGCGAGACGATCGCCACCCAAATGGAGTACCGCGCCTACTCCCCCGTATAGGTTCCGGACCAATGCTCGCTGGACCGCGGGGCGGCCGGGGCCGGGGCTCGTCCCCCGGCGACCCGTGGCTTCTGGGCATCGTAGCAACTCAACCCGCCATCGTGGCCCGCTGACTGCGCGACGCGCATCGTGCGGCAGCGTGGTCGCCGGGGGACGAGCCCCGGC
>JAICGY010000193.1 GCA_025922915.1 Candidatus Methylomirabilota bacterium
CCGCACCGGCGAGGTGCGGAAGGCCCTGGCGCGGCTGCCCGACGCCTCCCCGGAGACGCGCGCCACCATCGAGGCGCTCTCCACGGCGATCGTGAGCAAGATCCTCCATGCCCCGATCACCAAGCTCCGCGAGTCCTCGCGCGCGGGCGCCGGGCGGTCGTGGCGCGAGGCCGTGCACGAGCTGTTCGGTCTGGGGCGGGGCACGTGATCCGCCTCGGCACGCGCGCGAGCGCTCTGGCGCTCGCCCAGGCGCGCGCCGTCGCCGCCCGTCTCGAAGCGGCCGGCGTCGCGGTCGAGCTCCGGCCGATGCGCACGGAGGGAGACCGTCTCGCCGACGCCCGGCTCGCCGGCGTGGGCGGCAAGGGGCTCTTCGTGCGCGACATCGAGGAGGCGCTGCTCCGCGGCGAGCTCGACGCCGCCGTGCACAGCCTGAAGGACCTGCCGGCGGAGCCGCCGGCCGGCCTCTGCCTCGCGGCCTACCCCATCCGCGAGGACCCCCGCGACGTGCTCGTCGCCCGCCGACCCGGCGGGCTCACCGCCCTCGCGGCCGGCGCCGTGGTCGGGACGTCGAGCCCGCGGCGGCGCGCGCTGCTGCTCGCCGCCCGCCCGGACCTCGTGGTCCAGCCCATCCGCGGCAACGTGGACACGCGCCTGCGCAAGCTCGCCGGCGGCGACTGGGACGCCATCGTGCTGGCCGCCGCCGGCCTGGCGCGCCTGGGGCTGCGCCCGGAGCACGCGCTGCCGCTCGACCCCGCCGTCCACGTGCCGGCCGTCGGGCAGGGGATCCTGGCCGTCGAGAGCCGCGTGGACGACCGCCCCACGCGGAGCCGCCTGGCCGTTCTGGACGACGCCGCGACGCGCGTCTGCGCCCTCGCCGAGCGCGCGTACCTGGCGCGCCTGGGCGCCTCCTGCACGACGCCGATGGCGGCCCACGCCCGGCTCGAGGGCGGCACGGTCGCGATCGCCGGGCTCGTCGCGAGCGAGGACGGCCGCCAGGTGCTGCGCGCCACCACCTCCGGGGCGGCGGCGGACGCGGCCGCCCTCGGGCGCGCGCTGGCCGAGACCCTGCTGGGCCGGGGCGCGGCGCGCATCGCGCCCCTCGAGCCGGTGGAGCGCTGAGGTGGCGCGTCCGGCCTCCGCGAGCGTCGCCGGGCCCCTGGCCGGTCGCACGGTGGTGGTGACGCGCGCCGCCGCCCAGGCGCGAGCGTTCAGCGCCCTCCTCGAGGGCGCCGGCGCCCGCGTCATCGAGGCGCCCGCGATCGTCATCGTGCCCCCGGCCAGCTGGGCGCCCCTGGACGCGGCCCTCGACGCGCTCGATCGCTTCGCCTGGGTGATCCTCACCTCGGTCAACGGCGTCGAGATGCTGGACCGCCGTCTGTCGGCGCGCGGCCAGGAGTGGGCCGCCCTCGCCACGAGCCGTGTCGCCGCCATCGGGCCCGCCACCGCGGCGGCGCTCGCCGAGCGGGGCGTCCACGCGGACGTGGTGCCCGCCGAGTACCGGGCCGAGGGACTGCTGGATCGTCTCCGCGGCCTCGTCGAGCCCGGCCAGCGCGTGCTGCTGCCCCGGGCCGCCGAGACCCGCGACGTCCTGGTGACCGGCCTGCGCGCCCTCGGCGCCGAGGTGGTCGAGGTCGCGGCCTACGTCACCCGGCCAGCCGGGGAGGACGGGGCGCGCGTCCGCGCGGCGGTCGCGGCGGGCGGCATCGACGCGGTGACCTTCACCTCGTCCTCGACGGCGCGCCACTTCGCCCGGCTCTTCACGGCCGACGAGCGCCGGACGTGGCTCGCCGGCGTCACGATCGCGTGCATCGGGCCGATCACCGCGGCGACGGCCGCCGAGTACGGCCTGGCGACCCACGTCATGCCGGAGGAGTACACGATTCCCGCGCTCGCGCGCGCGCTGGAAGATCACTTCGCCCGGGGTCCGCGCGACGCCCGGGCCAGGAGGAGCGACTGATGTCCCATCCGATGTTCCGGCCACGTCGCCTGCGCGAGAAGCCGCTGCTGCGCGCCCTGGTCCGCGAGACCACGCTCTCGGTCGACGACCTCATCTACCCCCTCTTCGTGGTGCCGGGACGAGGCGTGCGCGAGCCGATCGGCTCCATGCCGGGCCAGGCCCGGCTCTCGGTGGACGAGCTCGTCAAGGAGGCGAAGGACGCGGCCGGCATGGGGATCCCCGGCGTGCTGCTGTTCGGCGTGCCCGCCGAGAAGGACGCGCGCGGCTCGGAGGCGTGGGCGGACGACGGCATCATCCAGCAGGCGGTCCGCGCGGTGAAGGACCGCGTCCCCGACCTGCTCGTCGTCACCGACGTCTGCCTCTGCGAGTACACGAGCCACGGCCACTGCGGCGTCGTGGAGGACGGCGTGGTGCGCAACGACCCGAGCGTCGAGCTGGTGGCCCGCACCGCGGTGAGCCACGTGGAGGCCGGCGCCGACATGGTGGCCCCCTCGGACATGATGGACGGGCGCGTCGCCGCCATCCGCGAGGCGCTGGACGAGGCCGCCTACGTCGAGACGCCGATCATGGCGTACTCGGCGAAGTACGCGTCGAGCTTCTACGGCCCGTTCCGCGACGCGGCCGACAACGCCCCCCAGTTCGGCGACCGGCGCTCGTACCAGATGGACCCCGCTAACGCGGCGGAGGCGATGCGCGAGATCGCGCTCGACCTGGACGAGGGGGCCGACATCGTGATGGTGAAGCCCGCGCTTCCCTACCTCGACGTCATCTCGCGGGCGCGCGCCGAGTTCGCGGTGCCGCTCGCCGCGTACTCCGTCTCCGGCGAGTACGCCATGATCCGGGCGGCGGGCCGGCTGGGCTGGCTGGACGAGGAGCGCGCGATGCTGGAAGCCCTCACCGCCATCCGCCGGGCCGGGGCGGACATCGTCATCACCTACTTCGCTCCCGACGCGGCGCGCCTGCTCGAGCGGGGAGCGCACCGGCGCTGACCGTGATGAGGATGTCGGCCAAGGGCGAGTACGCGATCCGCGCCATGCTCGACCTCGCGATGCGGCGGGGTCGGGACCTGGTGCCGATCCAGGAGATCGCGGCGCGCCAGTCGATCCCCGCGCGGTACCTGGAGCAGGTGCTCCTGTCCCTCAAGCGCGCGGGCCTGCTCGTGTCCCGGCGCGGCGCGGCCGGGGGCTACCAGCTGGCCCGGGGCCCCGAGGAGATCACGGTGGGCGACGTGCTCCGCGCGGTCGAGGGCCGGTGGGCGCCGTTCGGGGCCGGGGAGGCCGCGGGACGCAACGGCGACCGGCACGACCTCACCGCCCTCTGGGCGGAGGTGGCGGACGCGGTGGAGCGGGTGGTCGACCGCTGGACCCTCGAGGAGCTCGCGGAGCGGGCGGACGACCGCCGGAGCCCGGCGCGCTACCAGATATGAGCGCGGAGACGACGGGAGCGGGCGGCGGCGGGCGCGGCGGGTGGATCGCCGACTCGGTGCTCGACCTGGTGGGCGACACGCCCCTCGTCCGGCTGCGCCGGCTGCCGTCCTCGGGGAGCGCGCGGGTGCTCGCGAAGGTCGAGGCCCGCAACCCGGGCGGCAGCGTGAAGGACCGCATCGCGCTCGCGATGATCGAGGACGCGGAGCGCCGCGGCGTCCTGCGGCCGGGGGGCACGATCGTCGAGCCGACGAGCGGCAACACCGGCATCGGGCTCGCCATGGCGGCGGCCGTGAAGGGCTATCGCCTGATCCTCACCATGCCGGAGGACATGAGCGTGGAGCGGCAGCGGCTGCTCGCCCGCTTCGGCGCCGAGATCCACCTGACGCCGGCCATCGAGGGGATGACGGGCGCGGTGTTCGCCGCCCAGGAGCTGTGCCGCGAGCACCCCGAGCACTTCATGCCGCAGCAGTTCGAGAACCCGGCCAACCCGGAGATCCACCGGCGCACGACCGCCGTCGAGATCCTGGAGGCGACCGGCGGGCGCCTGGACGCGTTCGTGGCCGGCGTCGGCACCGGCGGCACGCTGACCGGCGTGGGCGAGGTGCTGAAGGCCAAGGTCCCCGGCCTGCGCGTGATCGCCGTCGAGCCGGCGAAGTCGCCGGTGCTCTCCGGCGGGCGGGCCCGGCCCCACGGCATCCAGGGCATCGGCGCCTCGTTCGTGCCGGGCGTGCTGAACCGCGCCATCATCGACCGGGTCATCCAGGTGCGCGACGAGGACGCGACCGCGTGGTCGCGCCGGCTCGCGCGCGAGGAGGGGCTCCTGGTCGGGGTCTCGTCGGGCGCGGCGGCGTTCGCGGCCTGCGAGGTGGCGGCGGAGGTGGGTGGGGCCGGCACCGTCGTGACCGTGCTCCCCGACACCGGCGAGCGATACCTGAGCCTGGGCTGAGAGGAAGAGCCATGGCCGTCACCGTGTACATCCCGACGCCGTTCCGCCGCGCCACGGGCAACCGCGACCGGGTCGAGGTCGCGGCGCGCGACGTGGGCGGCGCCCTCGACGAGCTGGAGCGCGCGCACGCGTCCCTGAAGGGCCTCGTGCGCGACGAGCAGGGCGCGGTGCACCGGCACGTGGCCCTCTACGTCAACGGCGAGGCCGTCGAGAGCCTCGGCACCCCGCTCGCGGACGGCGACGAGATCGCCATCATTCCCGCGCTCGCCGGCGGCGGCGCGGGGGAGGCGGGCGGGCCGGCGCGCGTGAGCGGTCTTCGTGTCCCGGGGGTGGACGTGATCGTGAGCGAGGCCGAGCTGGCGGCGATCCACGGGCAGGCGGTGGAGGAGTATCCGTTCGAGGCGTGCGGAGTGATCCTCACGCGGGACGGAGAGCGGCGCCTGCTGCGGTGCCGCAACGCGCAGAACGAGCTGCACGGGCGCGACCCGCAGCGCTACCCGCGCGACGCCCGGACGGCGTACTACATCGATCCCAAGGACCTCCTGCGCATCGGCGAGCTCGAGCGCCAGGGGTTCGCGGTGGGCGTCATCTATCACTCGCACGTCGACGCCGGGGCCTACTTCTCGGAGACCGACCGCCGGCAGGCCCTCGTCGGCGGGCAGCCCGCGTACCCCGGGGCGACCTACGTCGTCACCTCCGTCGTGGAGGGACGGGTGCAGGCGACGGCGGCCTTCCGCTGGGACGAGGCCCGGCGCGACTTCGTCGCCGTGGAGCCGTGATGAGCGAATCGAAGCGGTTGCTCGACACCGCCGCCCGCCTCATCCCCGGCGGCGTGAACAGCCCCGTCCGCGCCTTTCGCGCCGTCGGCGGCCAGCCGCCGTTCATCGCGCGCGCCGAGGGGGCGCGCGTCTGGGACGTCGACGGCCGCAGCTTCGTCGACTTCGTCGGCTCGTGGGGGCCGCTCGTCCTCGGCCACGCCGCCGGGCCGGTCGTGGCGGCGATCGTCGACGCCGCCGGCCGCGGCACCTCGTACGGCGCCCCGACGGCGGGCGAAGTGGAGATGGCGGAGGCCGTGACTGCCGCCTTCCCGTCGATCGAGATGGTGCGTCTGGTGTCGTCCGGAACGGAAGCGGCGATGAGCGCCATCCGCGTGGCCCGGGGCGCGACGGGGCGCGACCTCCTGCTGAAGTTCGACGGCTGCTACCACGGGCACGCGGACAGCCTCCTCGTGAAGGCCGGCTCGGGCGGGGCGACCTTCGGGATCCCGGACAGCGCCGGCGTCCCGGCCGCCCTCGCCGCCCTGACGCTCACCGCGCCCTTCAACGACCTCGACGCGGTCCGCGACCTGTTCCGCGCGCGCGGCGGCGACATCGCCGCCGTCATCGTCGAGCCCGTGGCCGGCAACATGGGCGTGGTGCCGCCGGCGCCCGGATTCCTCGAGGGGCTACGCGAGGTCACGCAGGCGCACGGTGCGGTGCTCATCTTCGACGAGGTGATCACCGGCTTCCGCGTGGCCTACGGCGGCGCCCAGGAGCGCTACGGCGTGCAGGCGGACCTCACGTGCCTGGGCAAGATCATCGGCGGCGGGCTGCCCGTCGGCGCCTACGGCGGACGCCGCCGGCTGATGGAGCGCGTCGCCCCGCTCGGGCCCGTCTACCAGGCCGGGACGCTGTCGGGCAACCCGCTCGCCGTCGCCGCCGGCCTCGCCACCCTCCGGGCCCTCGCCCGGGACGGCGCCTACGACCGGCTGGAAGCGCTGGGGGCGCGCCTCGAGCGCGGGCTCGTCGACGCCGCCGCCCGGGCCGGGGTGCCCGCCACCGTCAACCGCGTCGGCTCCATGCTGACGGGCTTCTTCTGCGACGGGCCCGTGCGCGACTACGCCGGGGCGCGCCGCGCCGACACCGGGCGCTACGCACGGTTCTTCCAGGCCATGCTCGCGCGCGGGATCGCCCTCGCGCCGTCGCAGTTCGAGGCCGCGTTCGTGTCCCTCGCGCACACCGAGGCCGACCTCGACCTCGCCATCGGCGCGGCGGCGGAGGCCATGGCCGAGGCCCGCTGACCCCGGCGCGCGTGCCGAGACCCCTCGCCGTATTGACGGCGTCCGACGGCAAGTGATATGGTTCACGAGCGTTTCCGCCAATCCTCAGGAGGGCCGTCGACTGTCGATGGGACGTAAGGCGGGCGTCGGGGCGCTGGGCGCAGCGCTCCTCGCCATTCTGGTCTTCTTCGCCGTATCGTCGTGGAGCCGCCAGCCCGTCGCCGCGACGCCGTCCGTCCAGCCGATCGCCTTCCCGCACACGATCCACGTGCAGACGTACAAGATGGACTGCCAGTACTGCCACAGCGAGGCGCGCCGGTCGGAGTACGCGGGACTGCCCTCCGTGGAGCGGTGCATGGGCTGTCACCGCATCACGGCGGCCGACCGGCCGGAGGTCAAGAAGCTCGCCGAGTACGCGGCGACGCGGACGCCGATCCCGTGGGCGCGGGTCTACAAGATGCCGGAGTTCACCTACTTCCCGCACAAGGCCCACGTGCGGGCGGACGTCCAGTGCCAGACCTGTCACGGGCCGGTGGAGACGATGACCACGGTGAGCGCCCAGACGGGCCCGACGATCGTGAACGACCTGCTGCACCTCGTCGGCCTCCGGCCGGCGTCGCCGCCCCTGACGATGGGCTGGTGCATCGACTGCCACCGGCGCGAGAACGCCGCGCGCGGCACCCGGGCGCCCCTCGACTGCGTGACCTGCCACCACTGAGACGGAAGATGAGACGACGCGACTTCTTCAAGATCGTGGCGACGACGGGGGCGACGGTGGCGGCCGCGGGCTGTCAGAAGGCCACCGAGCAGATCCTGCCCCTGGTGGTGCCCAACGAGCAGATCGTCCCCGGTGTCGCGTCGTGGTTCGCCACCGTCTGCCGGGAGTGTCCCGGGGGCTGCGGCGTGCTCGCCCGCAACCGCGAGGGGCGCGTCGTCAAGCTCGAGGGCAACCCCGACCATCCGGTGAGCCAGGGCGCGCTCTGCATCCGTGGGCAGGCGGCCCTCCAGGGCCTCTACCACCCCGACCGGTTCGCGGGGCCGCAGCGGCGCGAGGGCGACCGGTTCGCGCCCGTGGGCTGGGACGAGGCGATCACGCTCCTGACCGAGAGGATCGGCGCCCTGCGCAGCGCGGGCAAGGGCGGCGCGGTCGCGCTGGTGACGCAGCTCGAGACCGCGAGCCTGGGCGCGCTGCTCGACCGGTGGACGCAGGCGCTGAACGCGCGGCCCCGCGTGGCCTTCGAGCCCTTCGCGTTCGAGCCGATCCGGGCGGCGAGCCGCCTCACCTTCGGGCGCGACACGATCCCGCACCACGTCTTCCAGGACGCCGAGGTCGTGCTCTCCTTCGGCGCCGACTTCATCGAGACGTGGCTCGGCGGCAGCGTCGAGCACGCGCGCGGCTTCGCGCGCATGCACACCTTCCGGGAGGGCCGCGCCGGCACCTTCATCCACGTGGAGCCCCGGCAGTCCCTGACGGCCGCCAACGCCGACGAGTGGGTGCGCAACGCGCCGGGCTCCGAGGGCGCGATCGCGCTGGCGGTCCTGCGCCTGATGGCGGAGGCAGGCCTGGTGGCCGACCGCCGGGCGGCCGAGGCGGCGGCCGGTGTCGATCCGGCCAAGGTCGCCGAGGAGAGCGGCGTGCCGCTGGAGACGCTGCGGCACATCGCGACCACGTTCGGCCG